>DCVB01000057.1 GCA_002327965.1 Candidatus Aminicenantes bacterium UBA2199
GGGTGTAGACGGCCACCCCCAGCGGGTAGAATATCGCCCCGAACACCAGTGTCTTTTTGCGGCCGATGACGTCGGCCAGGTAGCCGGAGGGGACCTCCAGCAGCAGCACCGCCAGGTGGAAAATGGCCTGAATGGTGAAGATTTGGGTGGAATTCAGGCCGTTGACCGTGTAGTACAGGATCAGCACCGGCGCGATGGGCAGGAACTCGCCAAGGAACTTCATTGCCTGGATTTTCCACAGATTCCGTCCTACAAGACCTTCTCGTAGATGAGTAGATGAGTTGATGGGGCAACAGCCCTGATCACGATCGATTGCCACTCTCTTGCCCCCTTTACTCATTCACCCTACTGCTTTTCTTTCACGTATAAGAGGAGATGGGACAACAACCTTGGTTTCAATCTGTTTCTATTATCTTAACCCTACTACCCGTTTACTCATCAACCCATTTACTTTTTGATTCGAGTCTCAGCGAACGAATGCCCTGCGCCCGGCATAGACCGCATTGGGACCCAGCTCTTCCTCGATGCGCAGCAGCTGGTTGTACTTCTCCACCCGCTCGCCGCGGCAGGGGGCGCCGGTCTTCAAATGGCCGGTGGCCATGGCGACGGTCAGGTCGGCGATGAAGCTGTCGATTGTCTCGCCACTGCGGTGCGAGACCATCGCCCCCCAGCCGGCTTCCCGGGCCATCTCGATGGCCGCCCGGGTCTCGGTCAGGGTTCCGATCTGGTTCAGCTTGATCAGCACGGCGTTGGCAACGCTCTCTTCGATGCCGCGCCGGATGCGCTTGACATTGGTAACGAAAAGGTCGTCGCCCACGAGCTCGACCTTGCCGCCGATCTCCCTGTTTAAAAGCTTCCAGCCCTCCCAGTCGTCCTCTGCCAAACCGTCCTCCAGCACGACGATGGGGTATTTCCCCGTCCACTCCGCCCACATGGCCACCATCTGCGTGGAATCGATCTTGCGCTTCTCCGTGCGCAAATGATAAAACCCGTCCTCGTAAAAGCCACTCGATGCAGGGTCCAGGGCGATGGCGATGTCGGCACCGGGCTTGTAGCCGGCCATGGAGATGGCTTTCAGGATCAGCTCGATGGCCTCGGCGTTCGTTTTCAGCTTCGGGGCGAAGCCTCCCTCGTCACCGACGGCGGTGGAATGGCCGGCATCCTTCAATACCTTCTTCAGGGCATGGTAGGTCTCGGCACCCCAGCGCAGCGCCTCATGGAAGTTGGGCGCTCCCAGCGGCGCGATCATGAACTCCTGCAGGTCGGTCCCCTGCCAGTTGGCGTGGGCGCCGCCGTTCATGATGTTGAACATGGGCACGGGCATCAGGTTCACCTTGTCGCCGCCCAGGTAACGGTAAAGCGGCAGCTTGGCGCTGGCGGCTGCGGCGCGGGCCACGGCCAGGCTCACGGCCAGGATGGCGTTGGCGCCGAGGCGTCCCTTGTTCTCCGTGCCGTCGAGGTCGATCATCGTGCGGTCAATCTTTTCCTGGTCGAAGGCGTCCATGCCGGTCAGCACGGAGGCGATCTCCTGGTTGACATGGCCGACGGCATTCAGGACTCCCTTGCCCATGTAGCGTTTCTTGTCTTCGTCGCGCAGCTCGCAGGCCTCGTGCACGCCGGTGGAGGCCCCCGACGGCGTGGCGGCGCGGCCGAACGAGCCGTTTGCCAGCACCACCTCGGCCTCGACGGTCGGGTTGCCGCGTGAGTCCAGGATCTCCCTGGCGAAAACCTTTTGGATGGCTTTGCCCATGTTGTTTCTCCAATAGTGGATTGGCGAATTTGCCGCCATTATACCAGAATTCACGAACTCCGCCTACAATCCGGAATAATTCAATTAATTGAATTTCTATCTGTTTTTGTTATAATTGAATTGAAATCACATGAATTTGAATTTCCGCGAAGAAAATTTGAAACATATGCGTTGTCTTCCACGTCATAGAAGTAGTTTTCCCAGGACGGAAAGATTGTGCCCGCAAATAGTTTTGGGCCGTCTTTCGCTCAAAAGGACGTTGCAATGAACCACAAGATCGCCCGCCCCATCGCCTGCATCGCCATTCTGGTCCTCGCCCTCGCCCTGCGCCTGGAACCTGCCGCTGATGAGTTCGATTTCGTCCATATCGGCAGGACCGAGGGACTGTCGCAGAGCACGGTGTATGCGATCCTGCAGGACCGCAGCGGCTTCATGTGGTTCGGGACGGAGAACGGCCTGAACCGCTTCGACGGCTACGATTTCACCGTGTTCCAGCATGTCCCGGGCGATCCGTCCAGCCTGAGTCATAACTCCGTGCTGAAGCTCTATGAGGATCGACAGGGCATCCTCTGGATCGGCACGCTCAACGGCGGCTTGAACCGCTACGATCCCCAACTGGGGAACTTCCGCAACTACCGGCATATTCCCGGCCGCGACGACAGCTTGAGCAACGATATCGTCGGCGCCTTCCATGAGGACAGGGACGGCACGTTTTGGATCGGCACGGACAGCGGCCTGACCCGTCTCAACCGCGCATCCGAACGCTTCACGCCCCAACCGCTGGCAACGGACCGGCCCGGCAAAAGCGATCATATCCATGACATCTGCGAAGATCACGAAGGCGCGCTCTGGATCGGCACCTTCGGCGGCGGCATCAGCCGCCTGGACCGCCGGACAGGCCGCTCGGTCCATTTCCGCCACGACCCCGCCGACCCGGCGAGCCTGGGCGACGACCATGTCTACTGCCTGCACATCGATCGCCAGGGTTCCCTGTGGATCGGCACCTCCATGGGACTGTACCGCTTCGACCGCATTTCCCGAGGTTTCCTTCACCACCCGCTGCCGCAGCGCAACGGTCATGACCTGAAACAGCCCCGGGTCCAGGCGATCCGCGAGGACCGCGACGGCCGGCTCTGGCTGGGCACGTCAAAGGGGCTGATGCGCCTCGACGTCAAGTCCGGTACCAGCGACGTGTTTCGCAATGATCCGCGGGATGCCAAAAGCCCGGCGTTCACCTATATCCAGTCGCTCCATGAAGACCGCTCGGGGATCATGTGGGTCGGCTCGTCCGAAAACGGCGTCTGCCGCTTCAACCAGAACCGCAAGCTCTTTTCCCATTTGCGCTCGATCCCCGGCAGGGATAACACCCTGGGCAACAATGTGGTCGTGTCGCTCATGGAGGACCCGGACGGAACGCTCTGGATCGGGACTCCCCGCGGCCTGGACAAACTCGACCAGAAGACCGGCGCCATCACTCATTTTGGCTACGGCTCAGGCCCCCCCGGGACCCTGGGCGAGGTCATCGTACGCTGCCAGTACAGGGACCGCGAGGGCAATTTCTGGCTGGGAACCGACGGCAACGGGCTGCAGCTCTTCGACCCGGACACCGGCAGGGTGACCGTCCATCGTCACGATGCCCGGCATCCGGGCAGCATCAGCAGCGACCGCATCCTGGATATTTGCCAGGACCGGACGGGCATGCTCTGGATCGGGACGTACGGCGGCGGCCTCAATCGCCTGGACCGCGCCGGGGGAACGTTCAGCCATTACCGGTCCAGCGAGAACGATCCATCCAGCCTGAGCGACGACATCGTCCGCGTCATCCTGGAGGACCGCTCCGGAACACTGTGGATCGGCACCTACGGCGGCGGCCTGAATCGCCTGGACCGCCGGACAGGAAAATTCGTCCGATACCGCTATGACCCAGCCAACCCCGACAGCCTGAACGACGATTATATCTTCTGCCTGCATGAGGACCGGGAGGGCAGCCTCTGGATCGGCACACTGGGCGGCGGCCTGAACAAGCTGGAGAAGGGGACGGAGAAGTTCCGTCACTTCACCCGGGGCGACGGCCTGGCCAGCAACATGGTGCTGGGGATCCTCGAAGATCACGGCGGCGACCTTTGGCTCACGACCAACGACGGTCTGTCTCGCTTTTCGCCGCCCACGAGGCGGTTCCGCAACTACGATGAGGACGACGGCCTGCAGGACAGGGAGTTCAACTCCGGCGCCTGCCACCAGGGCCGGAACGGCAGGATGTTCGTCGGCGGCACCAACGGCCTCAACTCCTTTTTCCCGCAGGACATCCTGGACAACACGTTCGTTCCCCCGGTGCTCATCACCTCGTTCAAGGTGTTGAACCGGGAGGTCAAGCTGCCCAAGCCCGTCTGGGAAACCGGGGAGATCGTCCTCCATCCCCGGGACTACCTGTTTTCCCTTGAATTCGCCGCCCTCGACTACTCGGCGCCGCAAAAGAACCAGTACGCTTACAAGCTGGAGGGGCTGACCGAAGACTGGATCGAGACCGACGCCCGGCACAGGATGGCGTCCTTCTCGCGCCTGCCGGCCGGGAAATACGTTTTCAGGGTCAAGGGCTCCAACAGCGACGGCTTGTGGAACGAGCAGGAGACATCGCTGGTCATCCGCGTGCGCGGCCCCTGGTGGAAGTCGTGGTGGTTCCTGCTGGTGCTGGCCGGGGCCGCCGTCCTCATGTCCTACGAGCTGAGCCGCACCCGCATCCGCCGTTTGGCGGCGCGGATCAGGACCGAAGAGGCCATGGAGCAGCTCTTCGCCAAGTGCGCCATCTCGCCGCGCGAGCGCGAGATCGTGATGCTGCTGCTGAAAGGGCTGAGCAACAAGGAGATCGGCGAAAAACTCTACATCGAGCTGAGCACGGTCAAGATCCACGTCCATCACATCCTGAAAAAACTGGGCGTGGGCAACCGCACCCAGCTGGTCAGGCTATTCCAGAATCTCAAGACCTGAGTGTCAGTGACAGTGTCAGTGTCAGCAGGGCAATGCAATGACAAGTGGTAGTGGTCGTCAGAGATCAGAGCAATTCTCTTTTCATTCGCATAACGCCTGACGCATAACGAGAGATCGGATCAATTATATTCAATTATTTGAATTATTTTTTTTTAATCCTATAATGCCCTTGTCAAAAATCACTTTTCGGAGATGCAATGGAAACCATTGCCCGACCGGAAACGTCTTATTGCATTGATTCCAGGAATTCCTTGGGCAATCCAGCGGCCACCAATCCCATGGCCGTCGGAATGGAGTCGACATCATGAAGCGCAGGAACGACTGTTTTCACAGGAATGCCATCTGCACCGGCAGTGCGGGAGGATGCCCCTTTTCAATTCTCGCGCCGCTGCTGGCCTTTCTTCTCTTCAGCGTGTCATTCCTGCCCGGGACAGTACGTTTCAGCAGAATCCCCGCCACCTCCGGCCTCACCCCAAGCGTCATTTTTGACATCCTCCAGGACCGCCACGGTTTCATGTGGTTCGCCACCGAGAACGGTCTCTACCGCTACGACGGCTATTCCTGTACTGAATACCGTCATGTCCCGGGAGAACCGACCAGTCTGAACCAGAACCACGTCGTAAAGCTCATGGAAAGCAAGGATGGCACCCTCTGGATCGGCACCCACAACGGCGGATTGAGCCGCTTCGACGCGGCCCGCGGCGCGTTTCACACCTACTGGAAAAACCCCATCCCCCCCGGCGGGCTCAGCGGCAGCATCGTCCAAGCGATCGTCGAAGACCACGACGGCGCGCTGTGGGTGGGCACCAACCACGGGCTGAACCGCTTCGACCGGACCGCTGGCCGCTTCACCGTTCACTGCCACCAATCGGGCGAACCGGCCAGCCTCAGTCACGACCAGGTCAATGCCCTGTGCCTGGACCGCGAAGGTACGCTCTGGATCGGCACCGAGCGGGGATTGAACCGGCTCGAGCGCGGCGGCATGACCTTCGAGCGCTTTTTTCACCTGCCTGACGACAGCGCCACCATCAGCCATAACGACGTCCAGGCCATCTATGAGGACCGCGCCGGCTTCCTGTGGATCGGCACCCAGGCCGGTCTCGACCGCTTCGACCGGAGCAGCGGGCGGCTCGAGCGACTGGCCGGGCGGCAAGGCGCTCCTGAAACAATGCAGGTTCGTGCACTACGCGAGGACCGCGCCGGCAATCTTTGGATCGCCACCCAGCAGGGTGTGATCCGCCGCGATCCCAAGGACGGGGGATTCATCCGCTTTCGTCATGATGCGGTCGACGCAAACAGCCTCAGCAACGACCAGGTCACATCGTTTTGCGAGGACCGCTCCGGCATTCTTTGGATCGGAACATGGAACGGTCTAGATAAATTCCAAGGCCAGCAGAAGAACTTTGACCATTTCTATCCAGTGCCTTGCCGCGAAGACAGCCTGGGCGAATCCGCGGTGTTCTCATTTCACGAGGACCCCGACCATACCTTATGGATCGGGACGTGGAACGGGCTCGATCGCCTTTCCCCGGACAGGCTCTCATTCACCCATTTCCGCCACCTGCCGGGAAGCGACCGCGGGCCAAGCCACCCGTGCATCCGCAACCTGCTTGTCGACAGCCGGGGCGCTTTCTGGGTCGGCACCGACGGCGGCGGGCTGAACCTTTTCGACCGCAGCCAAGGTACCTTCCGGTCATTCAGGAACGACCCGGGCAATCCCTCTAGCCTGAGCGACGACCAGATTCGCGCCCTGTACGAGGACCGCTCCGGCACGCTGTGGATCGGAACGCTGAGAGGGGGACTCAACCGCTTTCAGCGCGAAAGCGGTGCGTTCAGCCGCTACCGGCACGACGGCCGCGAACCGGCCAGCCTGGGCAATGACGAAGTGCGCGCCATCCTGGAGGACCGCTCCGGCGTCCTGTGGGTCGGAACCTACGGCGGCGGGCTCAACCGCTTCGTCCCCGAGACCGGGAATTTCATCCGCTACACGAGCTCCGCCGATGGAACCGGCGGCCGGGGCAGGCTGAGCAGCAACTACATTTTCTGCCTCCACGAGGACCGCGAGGGAAACCTCTGGATCGCCACCTGGGGAGGTGGGCTAAACCGCCTTGACGCCGCGCGCAACGACTTCACCCACTTTACCAATCGCGACGGCCTGCCCTGCAACGAAATTTACGGCATGCTGGAAGACCGCTCCGGCTGCCTTTGGCTCAGCACCTTCGAAGGGTTGTCGCGCTTCGACCCGCAAACGAAATCCTTCAGGAATTATGACATTCATGACGGCCTGCAAGGCTACGAGTTCAACTTCGGCGCCCATCTGCTCAGCCCCAGCGGCGAGATGCTTTTCGGCGGCATCAACGGCTTCAACGCCTTTTTCCCGGAGGAGATTTACGACAGTTCCTTCGCGCCGCCGGTGCGCATCACCTCGTTCAAGATCCTGAACCGGGAGGTCCGGCTGCCCAAGCCCGTCTGGGAAACCGGGGAGATCGTCCTCCATCCCCGGGACTACCTGTTTTCCCTTGAATTCGCCGCCCTCGACTACTCGGCGCCGCAAAAGAACCAGTACGCCTACAAGCTGGAGGGGCTGACCGAAGACTGGATCGAGACCGACGCCCTGCACAGGATGGCGTCCTTCTCGCGCCTGCCGGCCGGGAAATACGTTTTCAGGGTCAAGGGCTCCAACAGCGACGGCCTGTGGAACGAGCAGGAGACATCGCTGGTCATCCGCGTGCGCGGCCCCTGGTGGAAGTCGTGGTGGTTCCTGCTGGTGCTGGCCGGGGCCGCCGTTCTCATGTCCTACGAGCTGAGCCGCACCCGCATCCGCCGTTTGGCGGCGCGGATCCGGACCGAAGAGGCCATGGAGCAGCTCTTCGCCAAGTGCGCCATCTCGCCGCGCGAGCGCGAGATCGCGATGCTGCTGCTGAAAGGGCTGAGC
>DCVB01000118.1:0-1537 GCA_002327965.1 Candidatus Aminicenantes bacterium UBA2199
GAGACCGGCGCCGGCAAGTCGATCCTCATCGACGCCCTCGCCCTGCTGCTCGGCAAGAAGGCGCCGGCGGGCATCATCCGCGGCGGAAGTGAGAAGCTCATTGTCGAGGCGCTGTTCTGCAGCGGCGACGAGGAGACCATGCTCAAGCGCGAGGTGACGAAGAGCAAGTCGCTGGCCTACCGCGACGGCGACCCCGTCCCCTTCGCCCAGGTCAGGGAAAAGGCCGAGGCGTTGCTGAACATCTACGGCCAGAAGGACCACGTCTTCCTGCTCAACACCGCCAACCATCAAGGCTTTCTTGACGGCTTCGCCCAGGCCGGCGAACTCCTGGAGCTCCTGGGCTCCGCCTGCCGCGACGTGCGCGCCCTGCAGGCGCGCCGAAACGAGCTGCTGGAGAAAGACAAGCAGGCCCACGAGCGGCTTGACTACCTGGGCTTCCAGCTGCAGGAGATCGACGCCCTTGGCTTGAAGGCCGGGGACGAGGCCCTGTGGCAGGAGCGCCTGAAGATCCTGGCCGCGTCCGAAACCATCATCGAGAAGGCCGACGCCCTGGTGGCCGACCTGCACCAGGGGGACGATTCGATCTACAGCGTGCTGGCCCGCTCGCTGCCCGCCGCCGAATACCTGCGGGAGATGTTCCCCGAGTTCGCCCCGCTCAAGGAAGAGATCGACCGCTTCTACAATGTGCTGCCCGAGATCTCGGCCCTGCTGAGCTCGCTGGCCGGCAAGGTGGAGTTCAACGAGGACGAACTGAACGAGACGGCGGCGAAGCTGTCGCGCCTGGAGCGGCTGAAAGGCAAGCACAAGCTGGACCTGGAAGGGCTGCTGCGCAAGGCGGAGCAGCTGCGCGTCGAGCGCGACGAACTGCTCAACCTGCGCGTCGACCTGGGCGACACCGAAAAGGAGATCGCGGGGGCGCTGGCCGAATACCGGGCCCTGATGGCGAAGCTGCGCCAGTTGCGGCGCCAGGCGGCCAAAAAGCTCAGCGCCCTGGTGATCAGGGAGCTGGCCCAGCTGGAAATGGCCAAGGCGCGCTTCGAGGTCCGCTGCGAGGAGATCGAGCCCGACGCCGGCAACGTGGCCGAGAGCGGCACCGACCGCCTCGAGTTTTACTTCAGTTCCAACCCCGGCCAGCCGCCGGGAAAACTGAAGGACGTCGCCTCGGGCGGCGAGTTGTCGCGGCTGATGCTGGTGCTGAAGTCGATCTCCGGCGACGAATCGGGCGCCACCTTCATCTTCGACGAGATCGACTCGGGCATCGGCGGCAAGACCGCCGAGTTCGTCGGCGAGAAGCTGCGCCAAATCGCCGAGCGCAACCAGGTGATCTGCATCTCGCACCTGCCGCAGATCGCCCGTTTCGCCGACCGCCACTTCCTCATCCGCAAGGAAGTGCGCAACGGGCAGACCTACAGCTCGGCCGCGGTCCTGGAGCGGGGCGAGCGCGTGCACGAGATCGCGCGGCTGATGGCCGGCAGCACCATCAACGCCGACGTGCTGAAGGCTGCCGAGCTCCTGCTGGCCCGCTCGCAGGGATGAC
>DCVB01000118.1:1584-8519 GCA_002327965.1 Candidatus Aminicenantes bacterium UBA2199
CCGCAGGAAAAGATCTTCTCCTATGCCGGGCGTTTCCCGCAGGCCAAAAAGCTGGTCATCGCCGGTTGCGTCGCCCAGGCCGAAAAAGAGGCGATCTTCGCCAGGAAGGCCCGGGTGGACTACCTGGTGGGCACCCACCAGTTCTACCGCATCGGCGAGATCGTCGACGAGATGCGCTCAAGCCGCCGACCCGGCATGGCCGTCGGCTTCAGCCGCCGCTGGCAGGAGCTGGTTCCCGATCCCCGGGCCCGCGCCAGCGCCGTCACCGGCTACGTTTCCATCATGGAAGGCTGCGACAATTTCTGCTCGTACTGCATCGTCCCCTTTACCCGCGGCCGCGAGAAGCACCGCCCCATGGCCGCCATCCTGCGCGAGGCCGAGCAGCTGGCCGCCGGCGGCTTCCAGGAGATCGTCCTGCTGGGCCAGAACGTCAACCACTGGCAGGAGCCCGGCGGCGGCGAGCGCTTCCCCGGCCTGCTGCGGCGGCTGGCCCGCCTGCCGGTGCCCTGGATCCGTTTCATCACCTCCTACCCCGGCTACCACGAGCCGGAACTGGTCGAGGTCATGGCCGACCACCGCAACCTGGCCCGCCACATCCATTTCCCGGCCCAGTCGGGATCGACGCGCATCCTGAGGAAGATGGACCGCGACTATTCCCGCGCCGGGTACCTGAAGATCATCCGCGCCTTCCGCCGCGCCATGCCGGAGATGAAGTTCAGTTCCGACTTCATCGTCGGTTTCCCGGGCGAGAGCGAGCGCGATTTCCAACTGACCCTGTCGCTGCTGGATGAAGTGGAGTACGAGTCGGTATTCTCGTTCATTTACTCGCCGCGGCCGCACACCCGGGCTTCCGCCTGGAATCCGGAGCTGCCGTCGGCGCTGGCCAGGGAGCGTCTCATCGCCCTGCAGGAGAAGCAGGCCCGGATCCAGCTGAAGAACAACCGGCGCCTGCTGGGCGAGACCCTCACCATCCTGGTCAGCGGGAAACACCCGAAGAAAGCCGGCGAAATGATCGGCCGCAGCGAGAGCCAGCGCGTGGTCAACTTCGCCTCGCGCACCCCGGTCGGCGGGTTCGCCAGGGTAAGGATCACCGGCGCCGGGCCTCACTCCCTGCGCGGCGAGGAAATCCCGCCGACAGCCCATGAGCGCTGAACAAATCCGGCCGCGACGCCAGCTGATCTTCTTTTATCCATTCTTTTTCAGCTTGTACCCCGTCCTGCACCTCACCATGCGCAACATCAGCGAAATCTCTCTGGCGCAAGCGCTTTGGGCATCCGCGGCGGCCCTGGGCATCGCTTTCGCCTTCTGGCCGTTCACGAGGCTTTTTTCCGCTCGACCTGAAAAGCGGGCACCGGTCCTGTTCCTCTTTTTGCTGCTGTTCCATTTTTACGGGCTCTATTACGGGCAGATCGCCGGGCTGCTGCCCGATGGCCTTTCATTGCTCGCCTCCCATGCGCTCGCCGTCCTGTTTCCCGCGGCAGCCTGGGCCCTGCTGGCATGCTTTCTGGCCCGCTCCCGATCGTCGTTTTCCGCCGGCAACCGGATCCTGGGCGTCGCGGTATGGATATTGCTGGGATGGAACATCGCCGGGATTCTCTTGCACGCTGGAACCTCGCTGGCACATTCCTTTAGAACGAAGCGGCCGGAAAGCCCGCAGTTACAAATGACCCCGGGCTCAGCCCCCGACATCTACTGCTTCATTCTGGACGAGTTCGCCGCGCCCGGATCGGCACAGCGCCTTTTCGGCATGGATGCCGTCCCTTTCAGCGAAGCCCTGCGCCGACGAAATTTCGTTGTGGCCACGGAAAGCAGGGCGCGTTACGCATTGACCGAACCGGCCATCGCCGATATCCTGAACCTGGGTCAATTCGCCGAAAACGCTGACGCGGCGTCAGTTGTCCGTCGCAGCGCGGTCGTCGGCATCCTTAAACGCCGGGGTTATCGCATCATCGATTTCGCCAGCCTGAAACACCTTTTCCTGGAAGCGGCCGACCGGCGCATTTATTACGACCTTTCCCGGGCATCGATCTTTTTCGACGAGTTCTACCGGACTCTCCTCGAGCGCTCCCTTCTGCGCATCCTTCCCGATGCCTGGCGGCGCCGTGAAACCGACCTGGTCCCATTTTATCGGCAGCGCATCCTGCAGGTATTTGAAGAACTCCCTGCTATTGTTGAGGAACCGGGACCAAAATTCATTTTCATCCACCTCTTTTCCCCTCACGAACCGTTCGTGTTCACTCCCGAAGGAAACGCTGCGGCTCCCCGTCTCATCTGGGACCACTCCGACCCCCGGCGCTACCTCGGACAATACAAGTACATCAGCCGCCGCATCCTGGAAACCGTGGATATGATCATGGAGAGATCGCTGCGGCCGCCGGTCATTCTCCTGCAATCCGACCATGGCTACCGGGGTTCCAGGCGCCGGGGAAACCGGGTCCCCCACGCGGAGATGGTCAGTGTCCTGAACGCTCTCCATCTCCCCGGCATCTTCCCGGAAAAACTCGATCCCTCACTGTCGCCGCGCAATAATTTCCGCCTGGTTTTCAACCTCTATTTCGGCGCGGATTATCCACTATTGCCGAACGGTTGACCCGGGGTCGCTTGCCCGGACTAACCGCGAACGACTCTGAGCGCCGGCACGATCTCCACGCTGCCCTTCAGCATGGCCCAGACGGGGCAGATCGAGCCTTCGGCCAGGGCAACCGCTTTCCCCAGGTCGGACGCATCGGCGTCCGGGGAGGCCAGGACAAATTCGATGTCAATGCGCTCAAACGACGTCGGGTGTTCCGTGCGCCGCACGCCCGAGGCGTTGACCTTCAGGCCGGCGACGGTTTTTCTCATGCGCCGCAACAGGGGAAGGACGGCGGTGGCGCTGCAGGCGGCCAGGCTCAGCAGCAGCAGCTCCAGCCCGGTGTAGCCCTGCCCGTCGCCGAGCGGGGGAGAGTAATCGGCGGTCACCGGCGGCAGGCCGCGCGCGGAGCCGAGCAAGCGTACTTTTTCATCGACCCGCTCAATCGTCACGGATACGGGATTTTCCATTCTGCATCTCCTATTTTTCGGTTTTGGGTTGCTGCAGCAACTCCTGGAATTCGCTCTCGGAAACGACCCGGACCTTGAGCTTCTCCGCCTTGGCCAGCTTGGAACCGGCGGCGGCCCCGGCCAGCAGGTGGCTGGTGCGCGAGGTCACGCTTTCGGCGACCCGGCCACCGCGCCGGCGGATCTCGTCGGCGGCCAGCGAGCGCGGGTTGAACTTCTCAAGGGAGCCGGTGATGACCCAGACCTGGCCGGCGAACGAGTCGTCGATGCGGCCCGCAATCCGCTCTTCAACGCGGAAGCGCAGCCCGGCGTCGCGCAGGCGGGCGATCAGCTCCAGGTTGGCCGGCGAGCTGAAATGGTCCACCAGCTGGCGCGCCGTGGCCTCGCCGATCCCGTCGACCGCGGCGAACGCCTGCCAGTCGCCCTGGGCGGCGGCGGCGATGATCTTGTCGATGTCGTCGAAGCCGTGGGCGATGAGCGCCGCGGCGACGGCGGCGGCCAGCCCCTCGAAGCCGAGCGCGGCCAGCACGCGGGCGAACGGCCGCTCCTTGCTCTTTTCCACCCCGTCGCGGATGCGCTCGATCTTTCGCTCCTTGTACCCTTCCTCGCCCTGCAGGCGGGAGGTGTCGAAGCGGTAGATGTCGGGGATTGTCCGTACCCAGCCTTTCTCGTAGAGGAAGGCGATGGTCTTCTCGCCCAGGGACTCGATGTCCATCTGCTCCTTGGCGCAAAAATAGCTGAGCGCCCGTTTCTGCCGCTCCGGGCACGAGCCGTTGCGGCAGAAATGATGCGCTCCCTCCTTCACCAGCCGGGAGGAGCAGAACGGGCAGCGCTCGGGCAGCCGGTAGACCGACGGGGCCTGCTCGCTCTTTTCCAGCACCTCGTCGACGGCGGGAATGACATCGCCGCGCCTGGAGATCGCGACCTGGTCGCCGATGCCCAGCTCCAGCATGTCGATGTAGTCCTGGTTGTGCAGGGTGGCGCGGGTGACGGTGCTGCCGGAGAGCCGGACCGGCTGGAGCAGCGCCACCGGCGTCACGCGGCCGTTGCGCCCCACCTGGACCAGCACGTCCATGAGTTCGCTGCGCGCCTGCGGCGCCTCGAACTTGTAGGCCATGGCCCAGCGCGGGTGGTGGGCGGTGAAGCCCAGTTCCTGGCGCATCTCCAGGTCGGTCAGCTTGAGCACCAGGCCGTCGATGTCATAGGGCACGCCGGCGCGGGCGGCGCCCAGGCGGCGCAGGTAATCCTCGACCCCCGCCAGCGGGGCGGAAACGGCTTCGGGAAACAGCGCTTGCGCCTGCCGCCGCCGCGCCTCGCTGTCGCAGAAGAAACCCAGCCGCGGGTTGACGCGGAAGCCCAGGTCGCGCAACCGGGCCAGAACCTCAAGGTGGTCCCTGGGGGCGGCGGCGAAGAATCCCTCGTAGACGAACAGGTTCAACGGCACCCGGGCGGTCAGGGACGACTTGAGGTTGCGCAGCGATCCGGCCGCCAGGTTGCGCGGATTGGCGTACTTCTCGGTCAGGCCGGCGTTGAAGCGGGCGAAATCGTCGCGGGTGATGTAGATCTCGCCGCGCACGGCCAGGGCGCCGGGCACGGCGATGCGCAGTGGGACCTGGCCGATGGTGCGCACGTTGTCGCTGACGTCGTTGCCGGTCAAGCCGTTGCCGCGGGTCAGGGCATGCTGCAGTTCGCCGCGCTCGTAGTACAGGACGATGGAGGCGCCGTCGATCTTCTCCTCGACGGTGAAGCCCGGGTCGTTGCCGCAGGCAGCGGCGGTCTTGCGCAGCCACTGCGCCGCCTGCTGCGCCTCGTAGAGCTTGTCCAGGCTGAGCACCGGGACCGCGTGCGGCCGTTCGGGAAAACTGCCGTCCAGGTCGGAACCGACGCGGCAACTGGGGGAATTGGGGCCGGCGTACTGCGGGTGGCGTTTCTCCAGTTCCACGAGCTCGTCCAGCAGCCGGTCATACTCGGCATCGCTGATCTCGGGGCGGGCCAGGACGTAGTAGAGGTGCTGGTGACGCAGCAGTTCTGCGGCCAGGACCTCCATGCGCTTGCGGGGCTCCATGGGGCCATTATAGGGAAATCCGGGGCGCGAGTAAACCGCAAGGGCCCCCGAGCCCAAAGCGATCCGGGGTGAGCTTGACAAACGGCAGAAATCTTTATACTATTTAATTTCAAAATTGTTAAAAAAAGAAGTGAGACAATGAGCTTAAAAGGATCACTGACTTCGATCAACCTGGCGGACATCATCCAGCTGGTCTCCAACTCCAAGCAGACCGGGCGCTTCGTCCTCTCGCGCAGCAACGGTCAGAAGGGAGCGATCTACCTGAAGGCCGGCGAGATCGTCCATGCCGAGGTCGAAGAATACAAGGGCGAAGACGCCATTTTCACCGTCATCTCCTGGGACGACGGCGAGTTCGCCTTCGAAGAGGGGGCCTTCGACACCGGCAGCAGCGTCATCCGCCCCATCACCTCGCTGCTGATGGAAGCGGCGCGGCGCATCGACGAGTGGAAACTGCTGCGCAAGAAGATCGGTTCCATCAACGCCATCCCCGAATTCAGCGCCATCGACCGCCAGGAGCGGCGCAAGATCTCGCTGTCGACCATGGAATGGGTGATCATCGCCAAGATCGACGGCAAGAAAAGCATCGACCAGATCTCGCGCGAATGCGGCGTCAACATCTACGACACCTCGCGCATCATCTACGGCATGGTCACTTCGGACCTGATCAAGCTGAAGTAGCGCCATAATTCCCAAGAACCTCCAAGAAACACTTATAAGACTAAAATTCCAAGCTCCAAGCACCAAATCCCAAACAAATTCCAAGTTCCAAATTCCAATGTCCTAAACGAAAGACATTTCCAAGTATCTTTTCTTCGTTTGGGTCATTTGGTCATTGGAATTTGGAGCTTATTTGGAATTTGGAGTTTGGAATTTGGTGCTTTAGTCTTACTAGATATCACTGTTCCTTACGACTTACGAATTACGAATCACGACAGCTTGCCCCTGGCTGCCAGTTACTCGATGACCACCAGGGCAACGGCCATCCCTCGCGTGTGCGACAGCGAGAGCAGTGCGCGCTTGAGCTTGCGCCGGCGGAACTGGCGCAGCGCCACGGCGGCCAGGCGCAGCTGCGGCTTGCCCAGCTCGTCGTTTTCCACCTCCACGTCGCGCCAGCCCATGCCGTCGCGGAAGCCCGTTCCCAGCGCCTTGAAGAAGGCCTCCTTGGCGGTGAAGCGCGCCGCGTAATGCTGGGCCCGGCAGAACTTGGATTCGCAGTAGGCGATCTCGCGCTGGGTGAAGATGCGCTCGGCGAACCCCTGGTCCTGTTCGATCAGTCTGCGCACCCGCTCGATCTCCACCATATCCACGCCGACGCCCTTGATCATGGGCTGAGTATAGGCAAAGGGCGGAGGAAAATCAACTCCCAGGCTCTGGCGGCCGGCGGGACGGTCGGTTCTTTTGCCGGCCGCGATATGGTATACTGGCGGTGCCCCATGAGAAAATTTCTCCGCAAACACCTGAAGGCACTGCTCGTCATCATCAGCCTGTTGCTCACCATCGTGCTGGGGATCCTGATCGGTTTGGTGCTGGTCTACCAGAAGGGCTTTCCGCAGATCAAGAACCTGGAAGACATCAAGCCGGTGGTCATGACCACCCTCTACGACGACCAGAATGCGGCCATCAAGGACTTCGCCATCGAAAAACGCATCATCGTCCGCAGCTCCGACATCCCCGNNGCGATCATCGCCGCCGAGGACAACCAGTTCCGTTCCCACTGGGGGATCAACATCCGCGGCGTCGTCCGCGCCGTCGGCGGCGTGGTGCTGGGCCGGAAATGGGGCGGCGGCAGCTCGATCACCCAGCAGCTGGCCCGCAGCCTCTTCCTCACCCCCGA
>DCVB01000118.1:8550-31660 GCA_002327965.1 Candidatus Aminicenantes bacterium UBA2199
TGCAACAAGATCTTCCTTGGCGGCTCGATCTACGGGGTGGGGGCGGCGGCGCACTACTATTTCGGCAAGCCGATCCAGGAGATCAGCCTGGCGGAGTCGGCCCTGATCGCCGGCATCGTTCCCAACCCCAACGGCATCTACGCGGTCTTCAAGCGGCCGCACAACGCCCGCAAGCGGCGGGATTACGTGCTGCGCCGGATGCTGCTGCTCAAGTCGATCGGCATCGAAGAGTACCAGAAGGCCTTGAAGGAACCGCTGCCCGAGAAGCCGGCCGACGCCGGAGCCGATACCCTGGGCGACTATTTCACCGAGGAGACGCGCAAGTACCTTGAGGCCAAGTACGGCGACAACCTCCTGTACAAGGGGGGCCTGAAAGTCTACACCACCCTCAACGGCGAGACGCAGCGCTGGGCCGAGGACGCCGTGCGCGAGGGGCTGCGGGTGCTGGACAAGCGCCGCGGCTGGCGCAGCCGCGAAAAGCTGTTCAACCTCGCCGAGAACAAGCTGGACCTGAAGAAATACCGGCTCCCGGCCTGGGAGAACCTGCGCGTCGAAGCCGGCCAGATCGTCGAAGGGGTGGTCATGGACGTGACCGGGAGCCGGGCGACGGTGCGCATCGCCGGGTTCAGCGGCGAGCTTCCCGAAGCCGGCGCCCGCTGGACGCGCCTGCCCCTGAAACGCCTGCTCAAGCCAGGCGACGTGGCCCTGTTCCGCATTCAAGCGCTGGATGCGGCCGCGGGAAAGCTGGAACTCGCCCTGGAACAGGAACCCCAGGTCGAAGGCGCGCTGCTGGCCGTGGACAACAGGACCGGCGAGATCAAGGCCATGGTCGGCGGCTACTCCTTTCAGAAGAGCAGGTTTAACCGAGCCACCCAGGCCCTGCGCCAGACGGGCTCCACCTTCAAACCCATCATCTACACGGCGGCGCTGGAGAACGGCTTCTCGGCGGCGACCATCATCCACGACGAGCCTTTCACCTACATCGACGAATGGAGCGGCGACCTCTGGGAACCGCGCAACCACAAGGGAGACTACCTGGGGCCGATGACCCTGCGCCGCGGCCTGGAGCTCTCGCGCAACGCGGTCACGGCCCGCATCATGCAGGCCATCACCCCGGAGATCGGGGTGCGCTACGCCAAGAAATTCGGCATCACTTCCGATCTCAAGCCCTTCATGTCCCTTTCGCTGGGCGCTTTCGAAGTCACGCTCAAGGAGATGGTCGAATCCTTCACCGTGTTCGCCAACCTGGGCACGCGGGTCAGCGCCTATTTCGTGCGCGGCATCCGCGACCTGGACAACAACATCATCGAGGAGAACGCCCCGGAACGCCGGCAGGTCATCGAGAAGGAGACGGCATTCATCATGAACTACCTCCTGCAGGGCGTGGTGCGTTCGGGCACCGGCTGGCGGGCCAGGGAACTGACCGCCCCGCTGGGCGGCAAGACCGGGACGACCAACGACTTCACCGACGCCTGGTTCATCGGCTTCACTCCCAGCCTGACCGTCGGTGTCTGGGTCGGCATGGATCAGAAAAAAACCCTCG
This sequence comes from Candidatus Aminicenantes bacterium UBA2199, assembly GCA_002327965.1. GTDB lineage: Bacteria > Acidobacteriota > Aminicenantia > UBA2199 > UBA2199 > UBA2199. Next base: position 10,094 of record DCVB01000118.1, read on the forward strand.
GCAACGAGCAGACCGGCTCGGAGGCCGCCTCGCCGATCTTCGTCTCGTTCATGAAGAAATTCCTGGAGCGTTACCCGGAAACGGGCAAGTTCCAGCCCCCTTCCGGGATCTACATGATCGATATCGACAAATACACCGGCAAGCTGCTGACCCCCGACTGCCTCTACCCGTTCTCAGAGGCCTTCCTGCCGGGGACGGAGCCTCTCGAGTTCTGCAACGAAGAAGAGCATGAAAAGATCTATAACTATTTCAAGACCGAAAGAGAAAGTTCGGACGATTGAGCGTTCTTCGGGAAGATAGTCCTTCAGGGAATGGATCTCGCGGCAAAGATTACTTTTTCACCAGGAAATACCCCACCAGCCATTCCCCGGGCGTGGTGACCTTGATGCGGAAATACTCCCTTTCGGTCATGAATCTTTTTTCTACCCAAAAAGAAGAACCCGTGCGGCCGCCGCGCCTGGGCTTGACCACGGCCAGGTCTTCGAAGAGAAGCTCTTTCCGGGCATTATGCACGGCAAAGAAGGGCTGACCGTCCTTCACGGCCAGGACCAGCCAGTAATCTCCGGCCGGGTATTCCCTGCCGGCGTGAATGAACGCTTCGGGAAAACGGATCCTCTTGAGGTCCTTGCCCTGAACCGGGGCCGGGGTCGGCGCCGTGGCCTGGACCTGGGGCTGCTCTTCGGGCAGGACCGGGATCTGCTCCTGCTCCTGGCCGGGAAGCAGAAAAAAAAACAGGACCAAGACGACGAATAAAATTGATTTCTTCATAAGGATCTCTCCTTATTCGAATTATAGAAGAGCGGGATTGCCGATGTCAAGCCGACCGGGCCCGGCATGCACCCGTCCGTGAATAAAAAAGGGCCAAGTCCCGGGACCTGGCCCTTGCCGATCTTACCGAGAACCGACTAAAAAATGTAGCGGAAGCCCAGTAACAGCTTGTGATTGTGTTCGAAGCTACGGTCTTCCGTGATCACCGGGGCGCGCAGCTCACCGAAGAGCGAACCGGTCGAATTGTTGTGACGGAACAGGTTGAACCCCAGCTGGCCGACCAGGTCGATGCCGCCCTTTTTGAACTCCCGGTCGCAATCCTTGGAGCTGAAGCCCAGGCCGCCCGCAACGTAGGCCGGGCCGGTATTGAGATTCAGCAGGGCGTTGCCCATGAAGATGGACTTCCAGGGGGCTCCCTGGACCGGCACGCCGCCGCCCAGGGTAAAGATGGCGTCAAGGGTATCCTTGACCACGTTGACCAGGACGCCGGCGCGGGCCCAGATCATGCCGGTATAGGTGCCTTTCAGCAGGCCGGGACCGCCTTCGACCAGGAAAGCCAGCGGCGCCACGGTGCCGTACTTTTTGGCGGGGGGCGGGGGCGGCGGGGGCGTCAAGGGAGCCAGCACCTTGACCGCGACCTCGCAGCCGTCAGGCGACTTCATCTCATACTGGCCCCAGACGACCGCGGTCACCATGTATTCACCCACCGTGTCCAGGTTGAGCTCGGCAGTGCAGTTCTCCGGAGTCATGGCGAAGGTCTTGATGACCGCGCCGGCGGCGTCGGTGACCGTCACCTCGCCCTTGACCATGTTCTGCGACGCGCACAGGTCGATCTTCATCGGGGTTCCCGGGACCGCCTCGGCCGGCTCGACGTTCAGCACACAGGTCGGGGCGGGAACTTCGCTGACGTTCTTGAGCGAGATGTTGCCGCAGATCTTGGGCACGATGAACTCGTACAGCTTGCCGTCGCGGAAGATGGTGAAGGTGTAGGCCGTGAGCGGCTTCTTGCCGGCCCAGACCACGTCGTTCATGACCACGACCTTGCGGTTCTTTTTGAACATCATCCACTTCACGGTGTCGCCGGGGTTCATGTCGACGGTCTGCACATCGGCGCTCTGGATCTGCTCCAGGAAAGCGAAGACCAGCTCGCCGTTACCGGCCAGCTCGAAGCCCTGCTTGACCTCGCCCGCCTTGTCCAGGGCGATGATCTTCAGGTCCGCGGGCTTCAGATCCCTACTTTTATAGAAGGGGTGATCACCCAGCCGGGTAACTCTTTCTTCAGCGGTTACGACAAACGCCAGACAAAAAATGAGCATCAAAAAAATGACTTTTTTCATGGTAAATTCCTCCTCGCTTCAAAAATTTATAAACCTAAAAAATCAAAAAGTCAAGAGAAAGTGCGGCCTCCCAAACGCTTTTCGGACACTTTTTTTTCGTTGAACTAACTTTCATGTTATTTTTCTTTTTATTAAAGAGCAAGCATTTTATATGCCAATCCAATACTCGGTTTTATCGTAGAGCGGGTCACCAAATCACGGCATCACAACCATAATAAGATCTGCAAGCTGCGGGATCGTCGGCACGGAGGGCATTTGGCCCCGGGAGCCGTGCCATTGCCTTTGGGTCAGTTCCCGGCTCCAGAGACCTGTCAATGATCTCTCCCATCAATAATGATGAATATAAATATGGAATATTCCGATGGGAGAGCACGGCGGGAAATGTCCTGTAAAGCAAGAATTGTCCTGTTTTATGGGTTGAATTACTAAATCGACAATAACTACTTTTCGATGCCTTCCCGCGCCGGCACGCCCTGCTGGTAGTAGTGGCGGACCTCGCGCATCTCGGTCACCAGGTCGGCGCGGTCCAGGATGGCCTGGGGCGCGTAGCGCCCGGTGAGCACCAGTTCCACCGCGGCCGGCTTGCCGTCCAGCAGGCGCAGCACCGGCTCCAGCGGCACGATCCCGAAATGGAGCAGGGTGTTGACCTCGTCCAGGACCACGATGCGGTAGCCGCCATCCTGCAGGGCGGCGTGGGCCGCCGCCAGCCCCTGTTCGGCGGCACGCGTCTCCTCGGGGGCGACGCCTTTTTCCATGTGGTGGAACTCGGGGAGGCCGAACTGCTCGATGGTGACCAGGCCCTCGAGGCAACGGGCGACGGCCAGCAGCTCGCCGTATTCCCCCTTTTTCATGAACTGGGCCATGTAGGTGCGCAGGCCGCGGCCGGCGGCCCGCAGCGCCAGCCCCAGGGCGGCGGTGGTCTTGCCCTTGCCGTTGCCGGTATAGACCTGGATATAGCCCCTGGACGTCATGGCCGGCCTCAGGTCATCTTCATCGAGTACATCTTGGAAACTCCCGGCTCGTCCATGCTGATGCCGTAGATGAAGTCGGCCTCCTCCATGGTCTTGAAGTTGTGGGTGATGATGACGAACTGGGTCTGGCTCTTCAGCTGGTGCAGGAACTTCAGGAAGCGCTGGATGTTGGCCTCATCGAGCGAGGCATCGACCTCGTCGAAGACGCAGAAGGGCGAGGGCTTGTATTCGAACAGCGAAAAAAGGAACGCCAGCGAGGTGAGCGTCTTCTCGCCGCCGGAGAGCAGGCGGATGCTCTGCAGCCTCTTGCCCGGGGGCTGGACCTGGATCTCCAGGCCGGCCTCCAGCACGTTCTCGCTGTCGGTCAGGGCTAATTCCGCCTCGCCGCCCTCGAACAGGATCTTGAAGTTCTTGACGAAGTTCTCCTTGATGGCGGTGAAAGCCACCAGGAAGCTCTGCTGGGAATCGGTATCGATGCGGGCGATGGCGGCGTTCATGTCGGCGATCGACTGGACGATGTCCTCCTTCTGCCCGGACAGGAAATTGAAATCCTTCTCCAGGATCTCGTATTCGGCCTCGGCGGAAAAGTTCAGGCGGTCGCTCTCGCGCATGCGGTTGAGCTTGGCGACCAGCTCGCCGTACTGGACATCGAGCTCGGCGGCGTCGCGTTGCAGCGCCTCCTCGCCGGCCTCGATGTCCTTGAGCTCCATGCCCAGCTCCTGGTTGGCGATCTCCTCCAGCTGGAACAGGTCCTTCTTCACGGCGGCGATCTTGATCTCGCTCTCTTTCTTGTTCTCGCGCCATTCCTCCAGGACCTTCCTCTTGGCCGCCAGTTCGGCCGCGACCTTCTTCGCCTGGGAGATCACCTCGTCCAGAGCCTGGCTGTCCTTTTTCATGAGCTTTTCCAGGTCGGCCTTCTCCAGGTTCAGGACCTTGGCGCGCGCCTGGATCTCCCGGATCTTGCCGCCGCTGGCGGCGATCTCCTGCTCCAGGCGCTGCGTTTCCTCGGCCGCGGCCTGGATCTGCTGGCGGCGCTTCTCCAGCCGGGCCTTGCTCTCGCGCAGCAGGTTGCGGCGCGAGCTCATCTTCTCGCGGATGAGGCTCAGGGCGTTGTCGCGCTGCAGCTTCTCCTTTTCCTTCTCGTTGAGCTGCCGCTGCAGCTTGCCGCTCTCCCCGGCGGCCTCCTCCTTTTCACGTTCCAGCTTGCCGTTGCGCTCCTCCAGCTCCTGCCGGCTTTTCTCCAGCTCGGACAGGCGGCCTTTCAGCTTCTCCATCTCGGCGGCGCAGCCGTCGATCTCGGCCCCGGTAAGCTGGATGCGCTTTTGGCCCAGGTCGCGATTCTTGCGCAATCCCTCCAGGCGCGAACGCAGGGTAATGCCTTCTTCCTTCTGGGAATTCAGCGCTTTCTCGGCGGTCTGCAATTGGACGGCCCTGTCCTGCTGGCGGGCGGCGGCGGCTTCCAGGCCGGCGCGGATGCCCGCCAGGCTGCCGTTCAAAGCGGACACCCCGGCATCGATGGCCTTGATCTCGTCCAGCACCTCCAGGATGCCGCGGTCGCGGTTCTTGATCAGCACGCCGCCGGCACCGATGACCTCGGCGTTCTCGGTGACGACGTCGACACCGTAGCGGGCGAAAATGGCCAGTCCGTTCTTCAGCGAATCGACCAGCACCCCGTCGCGGAAGTTCTGCTTGAGATCCCCGTCCTCCAGTTCGAAGAGTTCCTTGACGAAGCGGCGGAAGCCCGGCTCGCGGCGGATGGCGTCAGGCAGCGCCGGGGCGGCCGGGCGCTTGAGAAAAGCCTTGCGCAGCTCGGGGCGCAGGGCGGCGGCGGGATCGGCGAGGATCGGCGCGTCCAGTTCGTCATAGTAAAAGCTCTCCAGGACGGCATGGAGGTTCTTGGGGGCCCGCAGTTGCTCCTGCAGGACGCCGCGGCTGCCGCCGGCAACGGCCTGGGGGGCGCTTCCGGTAATCTTGGCCTTGATCTCCAGGTACTTTTCCTTCTGCCGCTCCAGGTTGGCGATCTCGGCCTGGGCGTCGCGGAGCTGCTTTTCGAGCGCTTCCCTTTCCTCGCGCGCCGCCGCGAAACCGGCCGCGGCGCGGGCGAACTCGCCCTCCCGGGCGGCGAGCGCCTCGGCCAGTCCCTGGACGGCCGCTTCCACCTGGGCATGCTCCGGGTCCCGGTCCTGTTTTTCCAGGTCTTCGACAAGAAGCCGGCGGCTGGCGATGTCGCCCTCGAGACGCGACAGGTTCTTCTCCAGGTGGGCCGATTCGTTGCGGTTGCGCGAGATCTCCACCTGCAGGTCGAACATGGCCTTCTTGCGGTGCCCGTCCTCAATGTTGCGCTTGGCGATGGCCTGGCGGATCTCCTCCAGGGCGATGGCGAGCTCCTTGTCGCCGCCCGAGTGTCCGGCCAGTTCCTGCTCGAAGGCGGCCAGTTCCGAGGCCAGCGCCTTGTCCTGGCTTTCGTTTTCCCGGATCTCGGCATCGCTTTCGGCGCGGAAGCGGTCCAGTTCGGCGATCTTCTGCCGGTCGAACTCCTGGCGCTGCTGGGTCTTCTCGATCTCCTTGCTGCCGTCGAGGAGCTTGTTGTTGTGGTCGAAGATGAACTGCTGGTGGTTCTTGATCCCCTGCTCCAGGGCCCAGCGCCGGTTCTCCAGCTCGAGCAGCTGCCTGTCGAAGTCGCCGATCTCCCTGACCAGCGCCGTCTCGCCGTTGATGAATTCCATGATGCGGCTGCCCTGCTGGTCGAACTCCTCCTTGAAGACGACGTATTTTTTCTTCAGCAGCGCCTTCAGCAGGTCGTTGCGCGAGTTCTTGATGTCGCGGTAGCGGCGGGCGAAATGGACTTGGTTCTTGAGATCGCGCAAGCGGTTGCTCTTCTCCCCCAGCACCAGCTCCAGGCTGTCGAGGTTCTGCTGGGCGATGATCAGCTTGCCGGCGGTCTCTTTCTTGCGCTCCAGGTACTGGGCGATGCCCGCCGCCTCCTCGATCAGGATGCGGCGCTCGCTGGGCTTGAGGTTGACCATCTTCTCGACGCTGCCCTGCTCGAAGATGAAGTAGTTGCGCTCGCCGATGCCCAGGTCGAACAGCGTGTCCTGCACGTCCTTGTTGCGGCAGAGCTTTTCGTTGAGGATGTACTTGCCCTCGCCGCTGCGGAAGAAGCGGCGGGCGATGTAGGTCTCGCTGTCGTTGTTGGCGAAATAGGCCCCGACCTCGGTCATGCCCAGCGGCTTCTTGGAGGCGCTGCCGGTAAAGATCAGGTCCTCGTTGTTCTCGCCGCGCAGGTTCTTGATGCGCTGCTCGCCCAGCACCCAGAGCAGGGCGTCGACCAAATTGCTCTTGCCGCAGCCGTTAGGCCCGATGACGGCCGTGATGCCCGGGTGGAACTGGACGACGGTCTTTTCCGGAAACGACTTGAAGCCGTGCATTTCGAGTTTTTTCAGGTAGATTTGCATGATCTCCGTCCAGGCCGGACGCTGCCGGCCCCTCTCAATTTATCACAACTCGGCCCCTTTGTAAATTTGCCATTGTCAGTCGATGTCTGGAGGAGAAGACTGTTCCCATTCGGCGGCGATGAGCGCCTCGAGATATCGGGCCAGGATCGACGCCTTGTACCTCATGCCGCCGCTGTTGACATGGATGGCGTCGACGAACATCCCCGCGTCGCGCATCAGCGGGAACAGGTCGATGACCGGCATCTGCAGCTCCCGGCCCAATTCCCGGCAGATGCGGTTGCAGCGCAGGTGGGCAGCGGTGACGGCTTGGTTGAACGGCCGGCGCGGAGAATCCCACTCGGGGTTCAGGGGGTGGCCGATCAGCACCGGGATCGCCTTGAGGTCGCGGGCGACCGCCGCCATCGTTCGCAGATTGCGCTTGAAATATTTGCCGACGGCTTTCCGGCTCTGCTCCAGCGCCTGGGCGCCAGCGGGATGGGGATACTGAAAAAGCGCGAACATGTCGCCGGGGAGATAGGAACGGTAGGAAAGGACCATCGCGCCGATGACCCGGCAGAGACGGCTCGCGCGCATGGCCCAACGCAATGGTCTGGACAATGGCCGATAACTCCAGGAAAACCGGAAGCGGGTGTTGTCCGCCCCTCCCTCGTCGGGATAGACCTGGGCGAAGGCGTCGTTGGCCCCGCAGTGGATCAGGACGATGTCGGGTTCCAGCTCCGGGACCAGCATGCAGAGGACGCCGAGCGTCTCGTTGGCCGTATACCCCGGGACACCGAGGTTGAACACCTCGACGGGAAAAGCGAACCTTCGGCGCAACCTCTTTTCGACCATGGCGGGCCAGACATCGTCGCCACGCGTGGCGAACATGCCGAAGGTCGTGCTGCCGCCCAGGGCGATGATCCTTATCGTCCCGTTTTTCTTGATCGACGGCCATTCCGGCTTGCGGAAACCATGGGAATTATAGGGCTTGCCCCCGTCGGAATAAGCGTAATCGGGATTGAGAACATAATTGAAATAGGGATGGGGGCGGTAATGCAGTGCCGATGTGCCGAGATCCTTCCCACGTTCGATCCCCAGGGTCAATTCGATCATTTCGCGCGACCGCCCGGGGAGGAAAACATAATAGGCGAACACGCCGATCAGCTCAAGGAGCACCAGGACGATCCCGGCGACGATCATGGTGAAAAGGATTTTTTTTCCGCGGTTCATGGCCTCTCCTTGTTGGTCCCCCTGCTCGGCAGCCATATCCCTTCTTCACGAAGAAAGAGTGAATGCATCAGGCGTCCCGGCGGCGCAGGACCCGCGCCGTCTCGGCCAGCAGGAACACGCTCAGCACGAGCAGGATCAGCCCGAACACCGCCGACAGCAGGCTGTCGAAGCCGGCGGCCCCCGCCAGGAAGCGGCCGTAAACAAGGTACGCCGCGGCGAGTATTGCCGCCGAGATGAGGACCACCGGGGCGATCATCGCCGCCGCCGCTGAAGGCATGGATGGATCATTTGCTATTTTAGCACCGCCCGCGCCGGGGGGCAAGAGGATTTCTAGAACCGGGACCAGCGGCCCGATTTGAAAGGACAACGTCTTTTCACTACAATGAGCAAATGGCAAACGACCGGGCCGGATGGCGACAGCGTCTCGCGAATTATCCGTTCCATGTTTTTCTGTTTTCGCTCTACCCGGTACTGTTTCTTTACCACCAAAACATCAGGGAAGTCACCTTGGCCGGGATGTTTCCTGCGCTGGCCGTTGCCCTCGCCCTGGCTTTTTTCCTCTGGCACGGCCTGCGCTTCATTTTTGCCGTCAGGGGGAAACGGTCCCTTGCCGTTCTCGTCCTGCTGCTGGCGATCTTCTATTACCGGCCGCTCTACGACCTGGCGAGTGAACTGCTCTGGCCGGGGCTGCGGTCTTCCGTGCCGTTTTTCCATCACGTCCTGCTGTCCGTCCCGTTCGCCGCCATCCTGATCCTGATCCAGCGCTCGCGGCATTCGTTCCTGAAGACCGCCCGGATCCTCAATGCCGTGGCCCTGGCCCTCCTGGCGTGGAACATCGCCGGCATCGTTCTCCATCACCTCCATGACGTGGGTGAGCGCAACGCCCGCCGGCTCCTGCAAGAGAATGAATACCGCCGCCCGGCGCCCGCGGGCGCCAGGCCGGATATTTATTGCTTCATTCTCGACGAGTTCGCCCGGCTGGACATCATCCGCGACCTGTTTCATCACGATCACTCGGCTTTCGCGGAGCGCCTGCGCGCTGCCGGCTTTTTCATCGCCGAGAGGAGCCGCGGCCTGTATGTCTGGACCCCGGAAGCGATCGCCGCCATGCTGAACATGGAAAAGGTCCCCGAAAAGAGCGACTCCCGGCTGTTGATCCAGAAGAACAGGGTGGCCCGCTTCCTGCACGAGAATGGCTACGCCATTTTCGATTTCCCTTACGGCAGCCTCACCGCCCAGGAGCTTTCCCGGCGGCATTTCCATTTCCCGAAGGCCAGCGCATCCATCCTCTTCGATGATTTCTACCGGACGCTGGTCGAAATGAGCGTTTTTTATCCAATGGTGGAAAAATGGCGGCGCAATGACGCGAAATATTCTTCCTATTACCGCGCGCAGGCGCTGTACGTTTTTGAGAAAATCCCCGGGATCGTAAAAAAACCCGGCCCGAAATTCGTGCTGGCGCACGTGTTCAGCCCCCATGCTCCGTTCGTCTTCCAGCGGGACGGCGGCGCGGCGGCATCCGAGCATTTCAACGATTATTCCGACCGGAAATACTATCTGGAACAGTACCTGTATATCAGCCGGAGAACGGCCGAGATGGCGGAAACGATCCTGAAGGAATCCGCCGCTCCGCCCATCATCATCATCCTATCCGACCATGGCTACCGCGGTTCGCTCCAAAAGCCGTTTCTGGACGTCGTTCCCGAAGAGGAAAAGAAAAAGATCTTTCTCGCCCTGCATTTGCCGGGATATCCCGATTCGCGGCTGGACGCGGGGCTTTCGCCCGTCAATGTCTTCCGCGTCATTTTCAACCATTATTTTGGCCAGCAGCTGCCCCTGCGGCCGGATACGGAATGATCGTTCCCCAGCGCATCCGCTCCGGACCTGACCGGACCGGCCGCCATGCGGCTCAGGGGAGAGTGTTCTCGTCGATCCAGCCCAGGTAGCGGGAAAAGCCGCGCTCGACGGGCAGTTGGACGATCTCCGGCGTCTCGTAGCCGTGGTTCTGGCGGATGAACTCCTCCAGCTCGTTGTACAGGGCGGCCCGTGTCTTGATCAGCAGCAGCCATTCGCTGTCGCGGCAGGTCTCACCCTTCCACTTGTAGAAGCTCCTGACGCGCAGCACCTGGATGCAGGCCCCGAGCTTGCGGGACAGAATTTTCGCGGCCAACTCCTCGGCATCAGCCTCACCCGCCACCGTGGTCATCACCAGCGCATATCCGCTGCCGTCGTTCATCGTGTCCCTCCCCGGGCATCTTCGGCGCACGCCCGCCTCCTTCACGCCCCATCATTCTACCTCAACGGGGAGCGCTGGCCAAGCGCGCGCGTCTCGGTTATAATCAAAGCCGGCGGCCAGGAGGACAACATGCTGAAAGAGATCAAGGCGGCGGAGATGGATTGCGAAAAGTTCATCGCGGAACAGGTGCGGGAGATCCGTGCGGCCGTGGGCGACGGCACGGCGATCAACGCCCTCTCCGGCGGCGTCGATTCGTCCACGGTCACCATGCTCGGCCACCGCGCCCTGGGCCGGCGCCTGCGCACGGTGTTCGTCGAGAACGGCCTGATGCGCCGCAACGAGGCGCGTCGGGTCCGTGACCTTTTCGGCGCCCTCGGCGTCGAGGTCGAGGTGGTCGACGCCCGCGACGATTTTTTCTCCGCGCTGACCGGCGTCACTGACCCGGAGCAGAAGCGCGAGGCCATTACCCAGACGTTCTATAAAAAGGTGTTCGGGCGCATCGTCAGGGAGAGCGGCGCCCGGCATCTCCTGCAGGGGACGATCCTGACCGACGTCGACGAGACGGTCGCCGGCATCAAGCGCCAGCACAACGTGTTCGCGCAGCTGGGCATCGACCCGCAGGCGGCCTTCGGCTACGCCATCCTGGAGCCTCTGGTCCAGCTGCGCAAGGACGGCGTGCGCAAGCTGGGACGGGCCCTCGGCCTGAGCGAGGAGCTCTTCGCCCGCATCCCCTTCCCGGGGCCGGCGCTGGCGGCGCGCGTCATCGGCGAGGCGACGCCCGAGCGCGTCGAAACGGTGCGCGCGGCCACCGAGGTCGTCGAGGAAGCGCTGGCCGGCACGCCCGCCTTCCAGTACCTGGCCATCCTGCACGAAGACCGGGTCACCGGCATGCGCGACAACCAGCGCCAGTTCGGCCAGCAGGTCGAAGTGCGATGCTGGGACAGCGTCGACGCGCGCACGGCGACGCCGACGCGGCTTTCCTTCGACGTGCTGGAGAGGATCGCCGCCGGCATCCTGAAGCGCGTTCCCGGCGTGGTCTCGGTCACCTACAACATCGCCCCCAAGCCGCCGTCGACCATCGAAGCGGTCTGAGTCCGTCCAACTCCTTTCGCCGCGCTATTTTTTCGTCACCTCGCCCAGGGGAACGCCCAGGGCCTTGGCCACGCCGGCGCCATAGGCCGGGTCGGCTTTCTGGCAGTTGCCGATATGGCGCATCCAGATCTCGCGCGGCGCGCCGCCGATGTCGCGGGCGGTGTTGGCGAAGAGCAGCGCCTGCTTCTCCGGGCCCATGAGCCGGAAAAGCATGCCGGGCTGGGTGTAATAGTCGTCATCGTCCTTGCGGAAATCCCAGTTGGCGGCCGCCCCGGACAGGGCCAGCGGCGGCTCGGCGAACTCGGGCTGCTGCTGCCACTCGCCGAAGCTGTTCGGCTCGTAGCCCTTGGTGCTGCCGTAATTGCCGTCGACGCGCATGGAGCCGTCGCGGTGGAAGCTGTGGTAGGGGCAGCGCGGCGCGTTGACCGGGATCTGGTGGTGGTTGACGCCGAGGCGGTAGCGCTGGGCGTCGCCGTAGGAAAAGAGCCGCCCCTGCAGCATCCTGTCGGGCGAGAAGCCGATGCCGGGGACCACGTTGGCCGGGTTGAAGGCCGCCTGCTCCACGTCGGCGAAATAATTTTCCGGGTTGCGGTTCAGCTCCATGAAGCCCACTTCGATCAGCGGATAATCCTTCTTGAGCCAGACCTTGGTCAGGTCGAAGGGGTGGAACTTGTAGCTGGCCGCGTCTTTCTCAGGCATGATCTGAACATAAAAGGTCCAGCGCGGGAAATCTTTCTTCTCGATGCTTTCATAGAGATCGCGCTGGTGGCTCTCCCGGTCCTTGGCGATGACGGCCTGGGACTCCTCGTCGCTCAGGTTCTTGATGCCCTGCCGGGTGTGCAGGTGGAATTTCACCCAGAAGCGCTCGTTACCGGCGTTGATGAAGCTGAAAGTGTGGCTGCCGAAGCCGTGCATGTGGCGGTAGCTGGCGGGGATGCCGCGGTCGCTCATGACGATGGTGACCTGGTGCAGCGCCTCGGGCAGCGAGCTCCAGAAGTCCCAATTGTTGAGGGCGCTGCGCATGTTGGTGCGCGGGTCGCGCTTCACGGCGTGGTTGAGGTCGGGGAACTTCAGCGGGTCGCGCAGGAAGAAGACCGGCGTGTTGTTGCCCACCAGGTCCCAGTTGCCCTCCTCGGTGTAGAACTTCATGGCGAAGCCGCGGATATCGCGCTCGGCGTCGGCGGCGCCGCGCTCGCCGGCCACGGTGGAGAAGCGCACGAACATGTCGGTCTTCTTGCCCACGGCCGAGAAGATGCTGGCCTTGGTGTAGCGGCTGATGTCATGGGTGACGGTAAAGGTGCCGAAGGCGCCGGAGCCCTTGGCGTGCATGCGCCGCTCGGGGATCACCTCGCGGTCGAAGTGGGCCAGCTTCTCCAGGTACCAGACGTCCTGGAGCAGAACCGGGCCGCGCGGACCCGCCGTCATGGTGTTCTGGTTGTCGACGACCGGCGCGCCGTTGCGCGTGGTCAGTTTTTTCTTTTCCTTCATTTTATTCTCCTTGTCGGCATGGTTTTTGTTTTGTTCTTGCTGCATTCGGGACAGGTCCCGAAAAAATCAAGGCGGAAGGTCTTGATCTCGAAGCCGCTCGCCGTGGCGGCCTCCCGGGTCATGTCGCCCAAACTCCGCAGCTCGGGGTCGATGATCCGGCCGCAGGCCAGGCAAACGATGTGCGGGTGGGGATAAGGTTTCCTGCCGTCGTAGCGGCTGCCCCCGTCGGCGAAGGCGATCTCGCAGGCCTCGCCCAGCGACTTGACCAACTGGACGGTGCGGTAGACCGTCGCCTGGCTGATGCCGGGGAAGCGGCGCTTCAAGCGCCGCCAGATGCCGTCGGCTCCCGGATGGTCCTCGCTCTCGGCCAGCAGCCGCATGATGGCCAGGCGCTGCGGCGTCAGCTTCAATCCCGAGGCCTTGACCTTAGCGGCCATGGCATCCAGGCGTTTCCGGGCAGTCGCGCTCATGATAATTCCTCTCAAATGAGAATTATTATCAATAATAACCGGAGGGAATCCGAATGTCAAGGGGCACGGGGAAATATTCCCGGCCGGCCGCGGACTATTTCACGGCGACGACCAGCATCTCGAAATCCTCGGTCGCCAGCTTGTCGCCGCGGCTGAATGCGCCCTGCCTGGCGCCGAAGATGCCGATGTCCCTGAAATCCAGCGACTTCAGCAGCCAGGTGATCTCGCTGGGAACGTAGTAGCGCTCGTTGCAGGATAATTCCTTCTTGTTGCCATGATCGTCGACGAAGGTGGTGAGATTATGGTCGCGGAAGGTCATCAGGTTGAAAGAATTGTCCTTGTACTCGGCGTTGCCTTCCTTTTTTTCAGCGGCCAGGAACTCCTTGACCGAGTGGAACAGGGGGAACAGGCCGTTAAGGGTGGTGAAAATGAACTTGCCGCCCGGCTTCAGCGCCCGGGCCGCCCCCCGGAGAATCGCATAGTTCATCTCGTCGGTCTCCATCAGCGGGAATGCCCCCTCGCAGAGCATGATCGCCAGGTCGAACTCGGCGACAAAAGGCAGGTCGCGGGCGTCACAATTGCGGAAATCGACGCACAGGCCGGCGGCAGCCGCCTTATCCCGGGCCCGCCGCAGTTGCGATTCGGAGAGGTCAACGCCCACCACATCGTAGCCCCGCCGCGCCAGCTCGATGGCGTGGCGGCCGGTGCCGCAGCCGATGTCCAGGATCCTCGTCGCCTTGTCGCCCCCGATCTCCTTTTCGATGAAATCGCACTCGCCGACCGTCCCCCGGGTGAAACTCTCCTGGTCATACTTTTCGGCATAATCCTTGAACAGTTCCTCATACCATTTCGTCATCGACTCCCCCGGCTGCTGCTTTTCAGGCATCAGAGCCTGTCCCGAGTGCGAGGTCGACCGCGGCGCGGGCATGGATGGCGGTGGTGTCGAAAAGGGGGACAGCTCCACGCTTCGGTTGAACCAGCAGCGGGATCTCGGTGCAGCCCAGGATGATCCCTTCCGCCCCCCGGCGGGCCAGGCCGTCGATCACCCGCCAGTAGGCGCCCCGGGAGGCCCGGCTGACGATACCGCGCGACAACTCGTCGATGATGACCTTGTGAACCCTTTCCCGCTCAGGTTTCTCCGGGACCAGCGCCTCGATGCCGTGCCGGTCCCGCAGCCGCCCCTTGTAGAACTCCTCCTCCATGGTGAAGCGCGTCCCCAGCAGGCCGACCTTCTTCAGCCCGGCCTTTTTGATCTCGGCGGCCGTGGCGTCGGCGATGTGCAGCAGGGGGATGGAGATCTCGCGGTCGATCTCGGCGACGAAGCGGTGCATGGTGTTGGTGCACAGCACGAGGAAGTCGGCGCCGCCCTTCTCGATGGACCGCGAGGCGTCCAGCATGAATGCCAGCACCTGGTCCCACTCGCCGCGCTCCATGTGCGGCTCGACCTCGCCGAAATCCACCGAGACCATGACGCTCCTGGCCGAATGGTTGCCGCCCAGCCTTTCCCTGGCCATCTCGTTGATCAGCTTGTAATAGACCAGCGACGATTCCGCCGTCATGCCGCCCAACAGTCCTATGATTCTCATTTCATTCTCCAGTAACTGAATTTTGTCAGCAGCCCGTACAATGCCGGCTGTTCGTGAATGGCTGTCATTTCCCGGATTTCCAGCCCAGGGCCAGGTCGACCGCGGCGCGGGCATGGATCGTCGTGGTGTCGAACAGCGGCACGGCGCCCTGGTCCTGCTTGATCAGCAGCGGCAGTTCGGTGCAGCCGAGGATGATCGCCTGGGCGCCGCGGGCCACGAGGCCGTCGATGACCTTCCAGACCATCTCCTCCGCTTTGGGGTCGACGACGCCGAGGGCCAGTTCGTCGATGATGATGCGGTGGATGCGCTGGCGTTCCTCCTTTTCCGGCACCAGCGCCTCGATGCCGTGCCGCTCGCGCAGCCGTCCCTTGAAAAACTCCTCCTCCATGGTAAAACGCGTCCCCAGCAGGCCGACCCGGCGCAGCCCGACCTTGCGGATCTCCCCGGCGGTCGCGTCGACGATATGGACGATGGGAATGCCGACCCCGCGGCCGATCTCGTCGGCCAGCTTGTGGGCGGTGTTGGCGCAGAGGACCAGCAGGTCGGCGCCGCCGCGCTCGATCGCCTGCGCCGCCTGCAGCAGGATGGCCAGCACCCCGTCCCAGTCACCGCGCTCGGTCAGGGGCTGGACGTCGGCGAAATTCACCGACACCATGACGCTGCGGGCCGAGTTGTGGCCTCCGCGCCGCGCCCGCACCAGTTCATTGACCAGCTGGTAATACACCAATGACGACTCGCAGGTGATGCCGCCCAGAAGTCCGATGGTTTTCATTCGCCTTCTCCTGAAATCGATCGGTCATTATAACAGGAAACGGGCAATGCCGCCCCCGGTCACGGGAACCGGGTTCCCTTCCGGCGGTCGCCTACGGCCGCGTCGCCTTGCGCCGGGCCTTGAGCAGGGCGACCAGGCTGAGCAGCGGGGACAATACCAGCAGCAGTGAATAGACGACGGTCCCCTTCTCCTCAGGGCTCGGGAACCGGCCCGCGATCGCCCAGACGGCCAGGACGAGCAGCGCCAGGTTGCCGATCGCCAGCGCCGCTCCCGCGACGGGCCCTCTCGCCGACCGCATGAGTACGAGCGAACTGCCAAGCGGCACCAGCAGCGCCAGCAGCATCAGCACCACGAAGGGAACCCCCGCGGGCGGGCCGTCGACGAGGAGAACCAGCGCGGTGAACACGAACAGCGCCATGTTGCACAGCATGGCGAGCGTTTTCATGATCAAGCTCATTTTTCCTCCCGGATCACTTCATGTTTCTTTTCTTTGTCGCCACCGCCGCGAAGCACCCGCAGCAGCGTCGCCAGGATGAAGACCTGGAAGGCCACGACCGCGGCGAAGCAGACGCGCAGGATGTTCCATTCCAGGCGCAGGTCACCCTCGCTGTGGTAGATATCGGTCAGCGCCAGGTGACTGACGAAAACCGCGATCAGGGTGAAGATCCCCATGATGAAGGCGATGGCCGCCTGTTGACCGGTCTTCATGCTCACCTCCTTGAACTGAAACTGTCGGTCCGGGCCGCCACCGGCGTCATCCGGCCGGCTGCCTGGCCTCCACCTCCACCGTCAGTGTTTCCCAGGGGGCCGGCTCGGGGAAACGGTCTGGCGGCTTTAGGCGCCGCAGCACGAGGAGCGACGCTTTGCTCCCTGGCGGAATGTCCTCCAACAGCAGGGAGAAGTGGGAGAAGTTCTTTACCGCGACGCCGTTCACCTCGAGAATCGCGTCCAGCGGGCGGATGCCGGCATGGTCGCCGGGGCCGCCGAAAGCCACCATCGTGATCAGAACGCCGCCGTCAATGGCCCTGCCCATGTCCGCGGCCTGGGCCGGGGTCACGTTCTCCCACATCAGCCCGAAGCGGGAGAATTCCAGCGCCAGGTCCCGCCGGCGCGCGGCCGAGGCCACGGCGCTGATGAAGGCGCGGGCCGAATCCTCCAGGCTGAAGAAAAAGGTGTAGGGGGTGCCGGCCAGGACGCTGACGATCCATTGCCTCCCCTCGGGGGCCTTGGGAAATCGTTCGCGTGGCCGCTGCAGGAAATGCAGGCTGAGGCCGCGGACGGCGTCAAGGGCGATGGTGGTATAGGACTGGCCGCGATACTGGTTCAGGTAACCGGTCTGCCATTCGGCCGCGATGCGCAGGTCGTCGGCCTTTTCGGGCCGGTCGGGGTATTCCCTGCGCTTCTTCGCTTTGCCGGCGCGGAGTTGCGCCTTTCTGGCGAAGAAAACGGTGGTGCTGAACTTGGCATCCAGGTAGGCCGTCCGCTCGTCGACCAGCCTCTTGAAAACGGCGTCGATCTCCACCGGGGACAGGTCGGTCCGGGGAACGATCCAGAACCATTGGCTGCCGCCGCTGGGCGGCCAGATGCCTTTTGTTTCTTCGACCTGCGCCGGGCAGACAACGGCCCACAGCCACAGGCATATCCAGGCGACAATGACCCGTCGCCGGGGCTTGCCGCTGCCTTGCCGGTTCCTGGCGTTTTCTACGGCCGGGAGCCGGGATTTTTCGGCTGTTGCTCGCTTCATCATGCCGACATTATAGCAAATTCATGTCCCGCGGTCCCACCCTGCTTCACCTCCAGGGCATGCCCAAGGCGGGGATCTCTCCGCGCAATGCCGGGATGGCCGGTGCGGGGATTGCGGTACCGCAGAGGATCTCGTTACCAGCAGGGGGAGTCGAACGCCTCCTGGTGCATGTCGAGGTGGCGCCAGCTCCAGGTCAGATTGAAGTTCTTATTGGTCACCTCGGGCGCCTCCTCGGTCAGCGTGATGAAATGGAACGCCGGGTCGACCGAGTTGAAGCACAGGTGGAACTTGGCGGGGTCGGTGGGGTGGACCGGCTCCACAACCACGCGGTAGGATCCGGGGGCGTTGAACACGACCAGCGAATAGTGGCAGATGCCGTCGCGGTTGATAACGGCGGTACAGGTGCTGACCGTGCGGGTGCCGCTGATGAGCTTGAACTTCAGTTGCAGCCCCGCCAGCCAGTCGACGTGCGCGCCGCCGGCGATCGCACGGCCTGTCACCTTGTAGGGCTTGCGCTCCATGCGCACCTGGGGCAGGCAGGTCAGGTCGAAGACGGCACGGTTGGAAAGGAGGGAGTTTGGGGCGAGGATCTCCAGTTGCTGCCAGTAATCGGGATAGCTGCCCATGGCCCCTTTTCCGCCCAAAGTCCACTCGGTCTTCACTACCTTCGTTCCCGCTCCGGCGAAGTCAAGACTGAAGGTCTTGGCCGTGGCTCCGTCGCTGCGGCGCCAGGTATAGCGAACCGTGCCGGCGCGGTTGACGGTGATGCGGCCGGTGAAGACGAACTTGTGGGGGCAAAAGCCGCGGAATTCCCGCTCAGAGACGGTGAGCGAAACGCCAGTCACCCTGAAGGCTTCGATGGCAAAGGCCGCCGAAGCCAGGACGAAGAATATCACGATGAAAACAGCCATTCTGATTCGCATGAGCACCTCCATTGTTCCGCGGGCGGATCCCCGCCCATTCGGTCCGGCTAATAAATGGAAGCCGGGCGCACAATATCTCAAAAAAAACGTCTCCCCGCCGCTTCCAGTTCGAACGCAAATGCCCTCCGGCTGACATTTCCTTTCGCGAAATTGCCGTCAACATGCCCCAAGCCGACACTGCGGCATCTTATGTTTCCGGCGCCCGATTTTTGTCGCGCACGGGAACGGTCATGTTGCCGAGGTCGATGCGGCCGGCCGAAAACAAAAACCAATCCCCGCGGCGGTTGCGCCGCGCCTCGATCAGCCGACCGAAGGTCTCGCTGTCGGTGCGCAACACTTCCAGTTCCGTGCGCTCGGCCGGCGGCACGTCGGCGGCGACGCGGATAGAGCGGACGGGGATCATCTGTTCAGGCTTCTCGTAGAAGCCCATTGCCCCGCCGCCGCGGGGCAGCGAAGAGAGCATCTCCATCCCCTGGACCACGCGGCCCAGCAGGGTGATGTTGCGGTCGAGGTGGCGCGGCGCCTGGCCGATCACCACGTAGAGTTGGGTGCCGCCGCCGCTGTCGCTGGCGTTGCCGCGGGCGGCGCCGACCATGCCGTAGCCGTGGGCCAGCCACATTTTGCCCGCCTTGCGATCGCGGGCGACCGGAAAACCGCCGCTGAAACCGACTTCAGACGCGTAAACATCGCCGTCGGGGAGGGGCGTAAAGGGGATGCTTTCGTCAAACGGACGCTCGAACTCGGCCGGCAGCGTCGGCCTGGCCTTGCGGATACTGCGCGCCTTCACCGGGTTCTCATCTTCGGGATCGCCCCACTGTACGACGTAGTTGTCCTGGACACGGATGATGGCCAGGCCGTCATAGTATTTCTCGCGCGCCAGGGCCTTGACGTTGGCCGCATGCTGCGGCGCGAAGACCGGCGCCAGCTCGATGACCACCCTGCCACCGGCCAATTCAAGATAAAGGGTGTTCTCGGGATCGAGGGGCCGCCACTCATCCGCCCTGGCCGCGGCCAGTATCTCAGCTGCGGTCAGGGCCTTGCCCGCGGGGACGGGCGCATTTTGAGCGGGCATGGCGGCCGCTGCCAGCCAAAAAACCGTAAAAACAAAAACAAGCCGTTTTTTCGTTTGCATCAACGCGTCCTCCCGGGAAAGATCCCATTCCGGCAATGATTCGCTGTCATGACGAATGCCACAGGCAGGGACCACCCTCGGTGCTCGAGCCCCCACGGGCGGTCAAGTGACCTTCAGGGTGGTGGCGATGTCGCTGGCCCAGGCCTCGATGACCGGCCAGTCACGGAAATCGCCGAACTCCGCCTTGACTTTCTTCATGATCCACTTCTCGAAAAAGCTCGCCTTGCCTTCGTCGAAGGCGCCGCGGAAGACCGCGATCCCCCTGGGCTTGACGCGATCGGCGAAAGGCCGCAGCCCCTTGGGGAACGTCCAGCCCTGCAGCAGCGTGTTCAGGTCGCCGGAACCGGTGGGTCCGCTGGAAAAAAGCCACACCGGCCGCCGCGCCAGCTCGGCCTCGTGGGCTTTCAGGTACTTCGCCGCCGGCCGCCGCCACATGCCGGCGTAAATCCCGCTGCCCAGCACGACGGCCCGGTAGTCGGCCGGGCTCTTGGCCGTCCCGGCGGGAGATACGTCCACGGCGAATCCCGCGTCGCGGATGATCTTGCCGATGCGCTCGGCGATCTCTGCCGTCATGCCGTGCTTGCTGCCGTACGCCACCAATATCTTGTCGCTCATGCTTCCTCCCGTTCGCGATATTTCATCCCGGCCGGCAATGGCCGGGCAAACCGTCACCCCACATACTCGGCGCCAGATCCCGCTTCGACCCTATTTCCGCTGGCCCACGCCCAGGATGCAGACCGGCACCTCGTCGCTGCCCATTTTCACCGTCTGCTTGACAGCGGCGTCGTTGAAGGCGCCGGCGATGCAGCAGCCCATGCCCATTGCCTGGGCCTGCAGGTAGACGTTCTCGCCGGCGAACCCCGCGTCCATCCAGACGTAGCGCTCGCGCCCGCGCTCGCCGTACTTTTTCGTGGTCCGCGCGAATACCGCGCTGAAGACCAGCGACGCCGGCGCCTCGCGGATCCAGGACTGTCCCAGCGCCGCCTGGCAAAGCTCATTGCGCCGGTCGCCCGCTTCGATCCTGGCCAGCTCGTGCCTCTCCGAAACGTAGCGGTAGACACCCGCGGCCAGGCCGGTCACCTTCCCGGCCACGAGATAGATCTCCAGCGGGTAGAGCGCTCCCGCCGAGGGCGCGGCGCGCAGCCCGCCGCGAATGAAGGCAGGGCCGCCGGCCATCGGCTTGGTGATGCCGTAGGCCGCCCACAGCAGCTGCGCCGCCTCGGCCAGGGTCATCGCCTTGCCCGAATAGCCCCGAACCGAGCGTCGGCCCTGGATGGCCTTTTCCAGCGATACCGTGCCGTCCAGGCGCGGCGCCGGGAGCTGGATCTGCGCAGGCTCGTTGCTTTTCATTGGATCACCTCCCGTGGCCTGCGCCCAGGCGGGCAGCGAAATCGCAAGGGCCACGACAAACGACAACATCCCTTGAATCTTTTTCATCGGATCCTCCTTTCACCGTGATCGCCAGGGTGGATTATAGCCGCAGATGAAAATGATCTCAATGCCGTAAAATGCTCCAGACGATGAGCGACCGGCTGGAGGCGACATGCATAAGCCATGGGGGCAAAACCTTCGGCAAAGGACGAGGGATGATATCGGTTCAGCGGATGGCGACGGTCACCGGGTCGATCCGGGGCGCGTCGGCAATGAGGATGCCGGCATGGATCGTATAGCTTCCGGGAGGGACCGCTGTTCCCTCGTCATTCAATGGGTCCCAGGTTTCAGCGAACTCGATCGTTGCGCCCGGCATGATGTCGACATGAGTGATGACGGCGAGAAACACCCTGGAGGCGGACCAGCGCCAGACTTCGTTGCCGCCCGGGTCCTGCACCCAGAAATCATATTTTTGGCTGCTGGCGAAGGTCAGCGTCATGGGATCTTTATTCTCGTTTCGCAGGAGCAATTGCAGTTGGATCGCTTCTCCCTGCTTGTATTCCGCCTTATCGGTCAGGAATCTCGCATAAAACCCATCCTGCAGGTCATTCGACCTGCAAGCGAAATTCATCGCCAAGACAAAGATCAGGGCAACCACCGCAACCCGCGGATGGATTTGCAGACGCCCCCTTCGCATCACAGCTGCACCCGCCTGAGCCGGAGTGAGTTGCTGATCACGGAAACCGAGCTGAAGCTCATCGCCGCTGCGGCGATGATCGGGGACAGCAGGATCCCGAAGAACGGGTACAGCGCTCCTGCGGCGATCGGAACGCCCGCCGTGTTGTAAACGAATGCGAAGAACAGATTCTGCCGGATATTGCGCATGGTGACCCGGCTCAAGCGCCTGGCCTTGACGATGCCCCGCAGATCGCCCTTGACCAGGGTGATACCGGCGCTTTCGATCGCCACATCGGTCCCCGCGCCCATGGCGATGCCGACCTGGGCCTGGGCCA
>DCVB01000006.1 GCA_002327965.1 Candidatus Aminicenantes bacterium UBA2199
AAAAAATATGGGGTGATGCCAGCAAGTTATTGATGCAACTATTTATTCAAATGCAGAAGTTAAATGGGGTTTTCATTTGAATATAAGTCCCCGTCAAGGGATGGAATTCAGGAATATTGTTTTTCCACGTCACGCGTCACGAAGGTTCGTTCTATTTCTTGAGCCGTTCCTTCCATTCCGGCACCAGGTGCCTGGGCTTGCGCCCGCTAAGCGCCTGGCGCACCGCCTGCACGGTCATCATGGCCATCTGCCGCCGCGTCGACTCGGTGGCGCTGCCCAGGTGCGGCAGCAGCACGGTGTTCTTCAGCTTCTTCAGCCGGGCGTTGACCGCCGGCTCGTTCTCGTAGACGTCGAGGCCGGCGCCAAAGAGCTCGTTTCTTTCGAGGGCGCCGGCCAGCGCTTCCTCGTCCATCAGCTGGCCGCGGGCCGTGTTGATGAAAATGGCGTCCTTCTTCATCAGGGCGAAAACGTCATGACTGAACAGGTGGTGGACGCTGGGGGAATAGGGCAGGTGCAGGGAGACGACGTCGGCGCTGCGGATCAATTCCAGGAAGGTGACACGGGCAAAGCCGTACTTTTTCTCGATGCGCGGCTTGGCGCTGCGCGAATAATAGATGACCTTCATGCCGAAGGCGCGGGCGCGCAGCGCCGTGGCCAGGCCGATGCGCCCCATGCCCACGATGCCCAGGATGGCGCCGCTCAGCTCCCTGCCCAGCAGCAGGCCGGCCTGCCAGCCCTGGAATTCCCCGGCGCGCACCAGGGCGTCGCCCTCGACCAGGCGCCTCGAGGCGGCGAGGATCAGGGCCATGGCCAGGTCGGCGGTGGCCCGGGTCAGGACGTCGGGGGTATGGGTGACCAAGACGTTGAGCTCCAGGGCGCGGCCGATATCGATGTTGTTGTAGCCGACGGCGAAGTTGGCGATGATCTTCAACTTTTTCATGGCGCTGATGGCGGCGGCATCGACAGGGTCGGAGAGGAAGCTGATCAGCCCTTCGGCGTCCGGGTGGCGGTTCAGGCAGGCGCGCAGGCCGCCGTTCTTCCCATCGGCGATAACCAGGTCGAATTCGCGGTTCAGCGCGGCGACGGCCTCTTCGTGGTAACGGTGCGCCAGGATGACTTTCCTCATGGTCGATTCACCTCGTTAAGGGAGAGTTTTTCGCCCGCCAAGATTCGGGGAGAGTGGATCGCGGGCAGGCTCGGACGGAACGGCGCTGGCTTCATGGTGGAAACAATGGGCGATGCAGGATTCGAACCTGCGACTCCTACCGTGTGAAGGTAATACTCTAGCCGCTGAGTTAATCGCCCAGAGACCGTATTATAGGATGAAAATTCCCGTTGGTCAAGAGTTGCGACGGGCACACCGCGCCCCCGCCGCCGACCGGGTACGATCGGACCGCCCTGCGCGGTTGCCAGGCATGGGCATTTCGGGTATAATTGCCTCGATCAACGCGTGGATGGCCCTGTTTTCCCGCGATATCATTCCGCCAAGGCAGGTTTTTTGCAGCAAGAAGCGAAAAAGTTCGTGTTCCGCCATTTCCCCAGGAAAGTTCCCGACCATATCGCCGGCGCCATCCAGGCCGGCGTTCTGGGGCTGCTGGCCGGGCTCTCGTCGGTCCTGTTCATGTGGATGGTCAACCTGGTGTACTCGCGGACCTTCCTGAGCTTCGCCGCGGGCTCGACGCCGGCATTCATCCTCTCCAGCCTGCTGACCATTGTCGTCACTTCCGCCCTGGTCGGATTGCTGCTCAACGTCTTCAGCCCCGAGGCGGCGGGCAGCGGCATCCCCCAGGTCAAGTCGGCGTATTGGAAGGAGCTCGGCAACGTGAAGCTCAAGCCGGTCCTGGTGAAGTTCCTGGCCGGGATATTGAGCATCGGCGGGGGCAACAGCCTCGGGCGCGAGGGTCCTTCGGTTTTCATCGGCAGCGGCGTCGCCGCCAACGCCGATGCGCTGTTCGGAACCCCCCTGCGCGGGCGGCGGGGAGCCGCTGTCATCGGCGCCTCCGCCGGGCTGGCGGCCGCTTTCAACGCGCCGCTGGCCGCCATCACGTTCGTGATCGAGGAGATCGTCGGCGACTTGAACAACCGCTACCTCGGCCGGGTCGTCCTCTCCTCGGTGGTCGGCGCCTTCGTGGTCTATGCCCTGATCGGCCACCAGCCGGCCTTCTCCCTGCCGTCGATCGAGAACATCTCCTGGCTCCATTACCTGCTCGTCCCCCTGGTTGCCCTGGTCGCCGCCCTGGGCGGCGTCGTCTTCCAGCGTGCCGCGCTGCACTGGCGCCTGCGCCTGCGCAAGCAGAAGCGCGTTCCCGCCTGGCTGCTCCCGGTACTGGGCGGGCTGCTGACCTGGGTCATCGGCTGCGCGGTGTTCCTCGCCGTCGGCAAGATCGGCGTCTTCGGCCTGGGCTACGAGGACCTTTCCAGCGCCCTGGGCAGCCGCTTCGAATGGAAGGTCGCCGGCGTCATGGTTGTCGCCAAGCTGCTGGCCATGATCGCCGGCTACAGCTTCGGCGGCTGCGGCGGCATCTTCGCCCCGCTGCTTTTCGTCGGCGGCATGGCCGGCTATTTTTTTGGCGGGCTGGCCCGCCTGTGGATCCCCATCACGCCCGCCGACCAGATCGTGCTGGCCGTGGTCGGCATGAGCGCCTGCCTGGGGGCGGCCGTCCGCGCGCCGCTGACCTCGATGCTGATCGTTTTCGAGATGACCCACCAGTTCTCCCTGGTACCCAGCCTGCTGCTGGGGACGATCATCAGCCAGGCCACCGCCCGTTTTGCCGGCAAGCTCAATTTCTATGACGCCCTGCTGGTGCAGGACGGCCATGAGCTGCACAAGATCCATCCGCCGGTCGACCTGCAGGGCTGGCAGAACCTGCCGGTGGCGGCCATCGCCAACCCGGCGCCGGTCATGCTCAACGGCCTTGAAGAGAGCGAACTGCGCGGGAAGCTGGAGCGCTTCCCGTTCAACAATTTTCCCCTGTTCGTCGATGGCCGCATCCAGGGCATCGTGACGCGGCCGCAGATGGAGGAGGCCCTAAAAGCCCGCGCCGCCCCCGAGGTCCACAAGGCGGTCTTTTGTCATCCCGAGCAGACGGTGCGCGAGATCGGCAAGAAGTTCCTGGAGTCAACCACCCTGGTGCTGATCGTCATCGAGAAAAAGACGAAGCAGGTCAGGGGCATCGTCACCCTTCACGACCTGATCCGCGCCCAGGCGGCCATCCTGGACTGAGTTTTTCAGGGTCCGCGGCTTGACTTGGCGGCGGTTTTGGGCATAGAATCTGCCCATCATGGCAGAATCCCGGTTCAGGCACTTCATCAAGTACGTGCTTCTTGATATCCTGCTGGCGGCGCTGATCTCCTTCTTCCTCATCAACTACGTCGTCTCGGCCTTCCTCATCGATGGGGATTCCATGAAGCCGCTGCTGCGCGCCGGCGAACGGGTCCTTATCTCCAAGCTGGCGCTGCGCAAGGGCAACCTGCGCCGCTTCGACATCGTGGTGCTCTACAAGCCCGACGAGCCCGACCAGTCGCTGATCAAGCGCATCATCGGCATGCCGGGAGAGGTCATCGAGGTCCGCGCCGGCGAGGTGCTGATCAATGACAAGCCGCTGACGCAGCCATTCGCCGGCTCCGGCGCCCTCTCGCCCTCCGACATGAAGGCGCTGCTCATCCCGCGCGGCACCTACTTCGTCATGGGCGACAACCGCTCGGTCAGCTTCGATTCGCGCCTCTTCGGGCCGGTGCCGCAGAAGTATATCTACGGCAAGGCCTTTTTCCGCTACTGGCCGCCGACGGTGCTGGGCAAGGTCAAATAAGCCTTTTTTCGTTGATTATCAACTCGCCTCTGACCGGTCAGATTTTCACAATGATTGAAAAATCGCTTTTGTTTCATGGTAAATGAGAAATCAATAAATATTCAGTAAAAAATATTATTGGCAAGACTCATCCTTTTTTGGGGTTTGGCTGATTCGTCAGGATTGCCGGGCTTGTTGGGTTCCGCATCCGGGCGTCCGGGACAGGGCGATGGATTGTCTTCTGCCATCGCCGCCTTTCAAGGGCGGATATTTACCTGCGGCCGCGAATGTGATATAAAGTACGCGATGAAACTCCGGAAACCCCTTTTGGCGCTGGTTGTCTTGCTCTGCCTTGCCGTCGGCACGGGTCTCGCCGCCGACATCGCCGAGCTGAAGCGCCGGGTGGCGGAGATCGGCCGCCTGGAGTTCAAGCGTGACGTCCCGGTGCGCTACCTGGACCGCGCCCAGCTCAAGGAGTATATCGAGCGCCTGTTCGAGGAGGACTACCCCGACGAGCTGGCCGGCCGCGAGGAGGAGTTCCTCTACTGGATGGGCTTCACCCGCGAACGCATCGACCTGAAATCGCTGCGCCGGCGCATCATCCTGGAGAACGTCGGCGGCATGTACAACGAGAAGACCGACGAGCTGCTGGCCGTCGAGGAGTTCCGCAAGGTGGACATGCTCAACGCCCCGGCACTGGCCCACGAGCTGCGCCACGCCCTGCAGGACCAGCACTTCGACCTGGCCGCCGTGCTGGGCGACCTCTCCGATTTCGACGACCGCAAGCTGGCCGCCCTGGCGGCGGTCGAGGGCGACGCCACCCTGGTGATGGTCCACCAGATGGGCTTCGATCCCGACCTGATCGGCGGCGCCTTCAGCCCGGAGAACATCCTCTCCTACTCGGCCATGGCCGGCGCCACCACCCTGGCGGCCGCCCCCGAAATCGTCAAGTACCAGTTGCTCATGCCCTACCTGGAGGGGATGAAGTTCAGCCGGGCCATCGTCAGGGAGCGCGCCTGGAAGGGATTGAACCGCGTCCTGGATCAAAAGCCGCTCTCCTCGGAACAGATCCTGCACCCGGGCAAGTACATCGCCGGCGAGCGGCCGCAGGCCGTGTTCACCCGCTTCCGTCCCGCGCGCGGCGAGGCATTCCACTCGGGCGTCGTGGGCGAATTCTACCTGAACGTCCTGCTCAAGCAGGGGCTGGAGGTCGCCGACGCCGCCTCCGGCTGGGGCGGCGACCTCTTCACCCTCTATCGCGACGGCGAGGCGCGCCTGCTGCTCTGGGAGTCCCACTGGGACACGCCGCGGGACGGCTCGCGCTTCCTGGCCGATTTCCGCCGCTTCCTGGAGCGGGAATTCCGCGTCAATTTCCGCCCCGGCAGCGAACAGGGCCGGGACTTTATCGCCGGCAGCTCGCCGGCCGGTTATTTTTTTCTGTACCGTGACGCCGGCCGCCTGTTCTTCGCCCGCAGCAACGACCGCGAGAAGATCAACGAACTCATCAGCGGAGGTAACTATGATTAACGCCACCCAGATCCGAAAGGGGATGATCATCCTGATGGATAACAAGCTGTACCGCGTCGAGGAGATGGACCACGTCACCCCGGGGCGCTACAAGTCGACCATTCACGTCAAGATGCGCGACCTGGAGAGCAACGTGCGCTCGCCGTTCCGCTTCGGCTCATCCGATCGCGTGGAGAAAGTGACCCTGGATACCAGGGAGGTCACCTATTCCTACCACGACGGCACGCACTACATCTTCATGGACACCGCCACCTACGACCAGATCAGCCTGGACGAGGAGTTCATCGGCGACAACGTCTTCTACCTGAAAGAGAACGAGACCTACCAGATGGAGTTCTTCCAGGGCCGGCCGATCAACATCGTGCCGCCGCTGTCAATGGAGTTCACGGTGGTCGAGACCGAGAAGGTCATGAAGGGCTCGACGGTGCAGGCCTCCTACAAGCCGGCCAAGCTCGAGGGCGGCCTGGAGGTGACGGTGCCGCCGTTCATCGAGGCGGGCAGCGTCATCAAGATCGACACCCGCGACGGCTCCTATATCGAAAGGGTCAGCAAGTAGTTTTCTCTCTTATTGGTCGGCCAGCATGAAGGCGGTCAGGTAGACCAGCCGCGACACTTTCTCCATGGTCGCGCCGTCGAATTTATCCATGCTGTCGCCCGGCGTGTGGTAGACGTCGCTCATGCCGGTGATGAAGAAGGCCCAGGGCCGGCCGGCCCAGGCGAAAGGCGCGTGGTCGCTGCCGCCCGACATGCGGTCCATGCTGCGCGGCGTCTCGCGATAGAGGATGTCGAAGCCGACGTGGCGGTTGGCCGCCTGCAGGGCGCCGCGCAGGTCAGGCGACCCCTCCGAGAGCGACAGGGGGAGAAAATTGGCCGGCGTGATCTTTTTCAGCAATTCGTCGGCGCTGATGCGCAGCATGCGCGTCATGCGCTGCAGCCCCTTTTCGTCCCAGGGCCGGGCGACCATGTCGAGGTTGATGTAGGCCAGGGTGTCCTTCATGGGGAACAGCGGGTGCTGCACGTACCAGCGCGAGCCCAGCAACCCCTCCTCCTCGCCGGTCCACAAACAGAAGACCACGCTGCGCTTGGGCTTCTCGGGGTTGCGGGCCAGGGCGCGGGCCATGGCCAGGACGCTGCAGGCGCCCGAGGCGTTGTCCTCGGCGCCGTTGAAGATGTAGTCGCCGCGGCGGCCCAGGTGGTCGAGGTGGGCGCCGATGACCAGCGCCTCGTTCTTCAGCTGCGGGTCGCTGCCCTCGATCCAGCCCACGACGTTGGCGCTCTTGACCAGGCGGTAGTTCACCTGGTTGCTCAAACGCAGGCGGGTCGCGGCCAGGGCGCGGGAGCGCGGCCGGTAGCGGGCGGCGATCCGAGCCTGCAGGCTGTCGATGGTCTCGCCGCAGCCGGCCAGGACGGCGTCGGCCATCTCCCGCGACACGCGCACGATGGCGCGTCCCTCCCAGGGCATGCCCTGCGAGCCGGGAATGAGCAGTTTCTTGCGGTTGTCGGGAAGGATAGGCTTGTCGTCGCGGAACTCCTGCCGGGCGAGGACCTCGGCGTGGATGTCGCCGTCGGCGATCGAATCCTTGGCGATCAGCACGGCCAGGGCGCCGCGCTTGAAGAGGGCCGAGGCCTTGGCGAAGTCGACGCCGTTGCCGCGGCGGGCGGGCATGACCGCGAAGTATTTTTCCTTCAGTTCCTTGTTCTTCTGGAATGGCGAGGCCGGGTCGTCCCTGCCCGGGGCCCCGGTCAGGATCATGACCGCCTTGTCCTTGACGTCGATGCCGGCGAGATCGTCGTAGCCGGCCGCCTTCTCGCTGATGCCGTAGCCGGCGAAGACCACCGGCGCGCTCAGTTCCAGGGGCAGGAGCGAGCTGAAGACGAAATCGACGTCGGGGGTGAACGCACGTGCGACCCGGCCCGACTCCAGGCTAACGGCGGCGGTCGTTTCCAGCGCCTCCTTCATGGCGAATTCCTGCAGGTAGCCCCGCTCGGGCCTGGCGGTGGGCCGGCCGGGATCGGCGCCGAAGAAACCGGCCGCGGGCCGGGGCATGTCGCCGCCCGGCTTCAGGCCCCACAGGGCGAAAAGCGAGCGGGCGTACTCGGCGGCGATGTCGTAGCCGGGGCTGGCGACCTCGCGCCCCTCGAGCACGTCATGGGAAAGGAAAGCCATCAGGGTCATCAGGTCGCGGGCGTTGATGCTGTCGAAGCCGGCCCGGGCCCTGGCGGGGACGGCCTCGAGCGTTTCGACCTTCTGCAGGTTCTTCATCATCTCGGCAACGGGGTCCGCTTTTTCCTGCGCGGGCAGCAGGGCCACGAACAGCAGGCCGATCACCAGGGCGAAAAGGATTCGTTTCATTGATGGGCTCCTTAAGGGGATTCTACGGGAAAGGAAAGGGGATGGTTCCTTGTAAATCAAGAAAGTTGAAGGGTAGAAGAGTTGAAGAGTTCAAGGATTAAGAAGCAACAAAAGATCGCTGTCAGTGCCGTTAACTCTTCTACTCGTCAACTCGTTTACCCGTCTACTCGTCTACCCGTCTATTTCTGTTTAAAATTCCACGCCGAACCTGTTTTTCAGCGCCAGGGCGATGGCGAAGGTCAGCAGCAGGTACCAGACCAGCCAGTGGGTGCGCAGGCCCAGCAGGGAGATGCTGCGCGCGGGGTAGCGGATGGCGACGGAGCGGATGGGCGCCGGCGCCTCGAGGAGCTTCTCGACCGGGTATATGAAGTGCTCCGGCGAGGAGGCGGCCAGCTTCTTGTTGGACAATGCCGCCAGTTGGTTGCCGATGACCAGGTTCTTTTTCACCGTGGCGCCGCCGGCGGTGATGGCGATCGCGGTGGCGCCGGGCGTGCCGGCCCGCAGTTTCCAGTTGACCTCGTTGAGGGCGGTGACATGCACCGGGTTCATTGTTGCCTGGAAGAGGGGATTGACGGCCAGGGTGGCCTCCGCGTCGCCGATGGCGCCGGCGAAGCGGGCCTTGACCGCGATGCTCTCGCCGGGACGGAAGGGGCGCATGCCGTAACGCACGTCCATCTGCACGAACAGCAGGAACAGCAGCGGCAGCACCACCAGCAGCGGCGCCAGGTTGAGGACGAAGTACTTGCCGGTGTAGTACAGGCTCTTGAAGAACGAGCCGACGATCGTCCTCCAGAAATCGCGGTAGAGGCGGATGGCCAGGATGTTGGCCTTGATCCGGTCCTTGGTCTCCCGGACCTTGGCCGGGCTGGAGATCCAGCGGTAGATCACCAGCACGAACAGCGAGGTCAGCACGCTGAGGAAGAGGATGCCCCAGAAAGGGGGCAGTTTGGACAGCGGCGCCAGCAGCAGGTCGCAGCCCCGGGTGGCGAGGTAGTTGAGCTTTTGCGCCATACTAGGAGATGTAACCCAGGCCGCTGAGCTTGTTGGCCAGCTCCTCCTTGTCGTCGCCGCTCTTGATCTTCTCGTATTCCTTGCCGATCAGGTCCTCGACCAGCTCCTCCAGCGACGAATAGCCGTGGAAGGCGATGATGGCCTCGGCCTTCTGGTCGGCCTCCTTGCTGAGCTTGACTTTGCTTGCCATGGTGTTCCTCCTAGATGATCGCTTTGCCTTTCATGGTCGGCGGCGTGTCGATGCCGAAATATTTCAATATGGTGGGGGCCATGTCCTGCATGTCGGGCACCGGCTTGCCGATCTTGAAGCTGGACAGGAACGATGCCGGCACTTTCAGCGGGTCGACGCAGTGGTCGCCCGACCACCAGCCCATGTTGTCGCTGACCAGGTCGCGGCTGATGGTGCCCAGGGCCGAGTCGTCGCTGATGCGGTAGCCGCGGTTGAAGCCCAGGATGATGTCGGGGGCGCGATGCAGGAAATCCTTCGAGAAATGGTCCTCGGATATGTAGGCGCAGGTGATCAGCCGGGCGCCGTCCTGGGGGTCGACCATGGCCTCGAGCTTGCCCTTGATCTCCTCCAGCAATCGGCGTCGTTCGCCGGCGCTGACGATGCCCTGGCTTTCCCTGCCGGCCAGGTTCAGGTAGAAGCCGTTCAGGCCCAGGGCGTAGGCCTTGGTGGAGCTCCAGTCGGCGGCGTCGAAGATCGACGCGCCCGGGTCGCTGTAGGTCAGTTTCAGGTAGCCCTCGCGCGCCAGCCAGTTGTTGATGTTGACCTCGCGGCGGAAGGGGGCGAAGCCGTGGTCGGACATGAGCATCACCGGCACGTCGGGGCCGACGGCCTGCAGGGCCTTGCCCAGCACGCGGTCGAACTTGCGGTACATCTCGTCGGTGATGAAGCCGAATTTCCGGTTCTCTTCCGGGTGGAAAAAGGGGTGCTGCCTGTCGTTGAGGGCCCAGAACATGTGCTGGCCCTGGTCAAGAGAAGAGAAGTAGAAGAACAGCAGTCCCTCCTTCTGGCCGAGGAAGCGCTTCAGCTCGTAGTCGAACAGGCGCCGGCTCTCCTCGAACACCGACAGCGACTGGACGATGAAGTTCTCCATGGAGAAGGTGCCGTTGCTCAGCGCCTTGGTGTCGGCCGGCAGGCCGATGGTGTGGAACAGGCCGACCCGGTCGGCCAGCTCGCGGCTGTAGTTCGCCGGAGTGCTGATGGGCACGGCGGGGCGGCGCGGGCTGATATGAATGGGGGAGACGTAGAGGCGGAAGCGCTCGCCCATCTCCATCAGGTAGAACTTGACCATGCCGGTGATGCCGGCCAGGCCGGAGATCAGCGAGAATTCGATCTCCACCCAGTCGGAATACTCCTTCTCGGCGATGAGGATTTCCTTGCCCTGGATGTCGATGCGCGCCGTCCTGTGCCGGTTGTCGACATGGACCCTGAAGGGGACGATGACCGGCTCGCTCTCCTTGAGCAGGTCGTTCTTCGGCCCGTCGATCTGCCCTTCCATGACGTTGTTCTCGTCGATGTAGGCGTAGTAGACGTTGGCCGCGGACAGCTCGCTCTGCGACTCGTGTTCATCGGAGGTGAACAGCGAGTAGATGCCGTAGGTGCCCTGGATATCGGGGGTGCCCATGCCGCCCAGCGTGCGCTGCTGGCTGTCCGAGGGCGGGTAGTTGGTCGGGACCTTAAAAATAGTGGCCGGAATGCCGCGTTCCTGCAGGTGGTCCCAGAACGCCGGACCCTCGCGCTTGAGCACCACCTTGCCCGGCTTGAGCGGGAAGCGGTACTTGCCCAGGCCGACCAGCATGCGCGAGGGAGTCGTCTCGCTCTGGGCGAACATGGGCAGGTAGGTCTCGGGGTCGCGGTGCAGAAAGTCGTAGATGCCGTAGGTGCCGGGGTCGGAGCCGGAGATGAAGCTGCCCCAGGCCACCGGGCTCTGGGGCGGGATGGTGGAGCGCATCATGGTGAAAGCGCCGCGCTGGCCCAGGCGCTGCATGTTGGGCAGTTCGCCGCGGCGCATCAGCTGGTCGACCTTGCCGGGGTCCATGCCGTCGAAGCCCAGCACCAGCAGTTTTTTCCCCAGCGGTTTCCCCGCCCCGAAGTTCATGAACGGGGCGGCAGCGGCCAGGGTGCCGCCGCTTATGATGAATTCTCTGCGTTTCATTTTTCCTCGTTCGCCGAAATCATCGACGCAATGCTCAATAATATACCAAATTCGTCATGATTTCAACCGCGGATCGGTTTTTTTCGCCAAGAGGTTGCGTTTCGCTCCCGCTGCGCTTAGTATCGGGCATGCGCGATATTTTCACCCCGGTTTTCCTCGCCGGCCTGGCCCTGCTTTTCCTGGTCCACGGCCTGGCCCCGGCGCCGTATGCTTTCCGCATCCTGGCGCCGGCCTTTTTTGCCCTGTTCATCGGCTTTTTCGCGCTGGGGAAATACCGTATTGCCCATGCCCTGGTCGCGCTGGCGCTGGCGCTGCTTCTGGCCGGCGCCTACCTGCGCCAGCGTGACGCCTTTCATGCGGCACGGGACCTGTCATTCCCGGCCGGCGAGTACGTCACCGTGAGCGGCGAGCTGCTGGCCTTTCCCGAGATCGGCGCCGGCCGCTCGGTGCTGCGGCTGCGCGCGAACGATATTTCCTGGCCCATGGGCCGGAGCGATCGCGATCTGACCGTCCGCGTCGCCTGCAATGGCGACCTGCGCCAACTGAACCGCGGCGACCGCATCGAGGTCGACGCCCGCGTCGATGCGCGCAGCCCCAACCGCAATTTCTTCGCCAACCCCTACGAGACCTACCTGCTGTACAAGGGGATACAGCTGTCCGCCTTCAGCAAATCGGCGCAACTGGTTCGAGTGGTGAAGCGGGCGAACCCGTTCTGGCGGGCCATCGGCGCCTGGCGGGAGCGTGTGCGCCGGGCGATCGAGGCCCGCTACCTGCATGAAGGCGTCCTGCAACCCGCCGGCGTGTTCCTGGAAGCCACGCTGCTCGGCGACCGAGGCCGGCTGGAGAACGATGAGCAGGAGGTGCTGATCGGCAGCGGCGTCTTTCACCTGCTGGCCATCTCGGGCGGCAACATCGCCATCCTGGCCCTGGTCTCGCTCCTGGCCCTCCGCTGGCTGCGCCTGTCCCTCATGCCGCGCTACGGCATCACCGCCCTGCTGCTGTCGCTGTTCCTGGCCCTTTCCGGCTTCGACGTCTCGGCCGAAAGGGCGGTGCTGATGGCCCTGCTGGTCTTTGCCGGAAAGGTCTGGTTCATGGACGTGGAGCCGTCCAACATCATCTCCTTCTGCGGCCTGCTGCTGCTGGCCGTCAACCCGGCGCAGTTCCTCGATCCCGGGTTCGTCCTGACCTTCGCCCTGACCGCGGCCATCCTGGCCGGCCGGCGCATTTTTCTCCCCAGCTTGTCTTTCCTGCCGCGCTGGATCGCCGAGCTGGTCTCGGCCAATTTCTCCGCCGCCCTGATGGCGCTGCCCCTGTCGCTCTATTTTTTCCAGCGCTACGCCTTTGCCGGATTTTTCAGCGGCCTGCTGCTGGCGCCGCTGGCGGCGGTGGTTACCGTCTGCGGCGTGCTGCTCCTGTTCCTGGCCTGGCTGCCGCCGGCGGCCGCCGCCCTGGCGCTGCTGCCGGCGGGGATCGCCCTGGACGCGTTTTTCGCGGTCAGCGACTGGATCTACTCGCATGCTTCCCTGAGCGTCTTCCGGCCGCCGCCGCCGCTCTGGCTGTTCGTCGCCGCCGGCCTGCTTTTCTACGCCGTCTCCCTGGAGCGGCTGAAAACCCTCGGCCGGGCCCTGGCGGCGCTGCTGCTGGCCGGCGTTCTGGTCTTCATCTCCCTGCCGCCGCGGCGCTACCGCCCGGGCAACCTGGAAGTTTATTTCCTGGACGTCGGCCACGGCGACGCCATCATCGCGGCTTTTCCCAGCGGTGATGCCCTGCTGGTCGACGGCGGCGGTTCCAGCTACTCCGATTTCCAGGTCGGCCGGCGCCTGGTCCTGCCCTTTCTCATCCAGAAGCGCATCCGCGTCCGCTGGGCGGCGGTGAGCCATTTCCATCCCGACCATGCCCGGGGACTGGCCGAGATCATCGCCATCCTGAAGCCCGAGGAACTTTGGCTCTCTTCAAGCGCGGCCGATGATGTGCATTATCAGCAGTTGCTGGGCGCCCGGCCCGCGAAAACACTTCTCCGCAAGGTAACTCGCGATTTCCGCCGGCAGGTCGGTGATGTTTCGATCGCCTGCCTGTTCCCGCCCCGGTTCATCGAGAGCGATGCCGCGCACAACGACCACTCCATGGTCCTGCGCGTTGCCGACGGCCGCTTTTCGTTTCTTCTCGCCGGAGACATCGAAAAGGAGGCCGAAAGGGAGCTTGCCGACGAGTACGGCGTCGGCCTGTCCTCGCGGGTCCTGAAGGTCCCGCACCACGGCTCGCGCACTTCTTCCTCCGCGGCGTTCCTCGACGCGGTCAATCCCGGAGTCGCGGTTATCTCCGCCCCGGCCCACAGTTCCTACGGCTTTCCCCATCCCGAGGTCGTCGGGCGCCTGAAGCAGCGCGGCATCCGCTGGCTGACGACGGCCAGGAGGGGAGGGATCATGATCGCGTCGACGCCGGCGGGACTGGAGATCGAGGTATCCAAGTAAGGAAGAAAGACGTTAGACGACAGACGACAGATGACAGAGGACAGACGACAGAGGACAGAAGTTAGACGCTAGATGTCAGCAAGAGGAAGAGCGTGAAAAAAAACCGAAACAACGGCGGAATGCGTATTGCTCATTATGGCATGGATCAGGAGGGAAGAGGATTATGAGGAAAATTCAAAATATTGAACTATTTTTGGCCTGCCTGGCGTTGTTCCTGGCGGTCCAACCTTGCCTGGGCGCCCAGGAGGCTCCCAAGCCTCCCTCGCCCCAGCCGCTCGACGTGCCGCGCATCGAGGAAAAGATCTCGGTCGACGGCCGCCTCGACGAACCGGCCTGGCAGCGGGCGCTGCTGCTCTACCTGCCGGTCGAGACCGAGCCGGGCGAGAACATCCCCGCCACGGTGCGCACCGAAGTGCGCGTCTTCTACGGCAAGGACGCCATTTATTTCGGCCTGGAGTGCGATGATCCCGATCCGGGGCAGATCCGCGCCCGCTTCGCCGAGCGCGACCAGTTCGATGCCGACGACCTGATCAACATCAACCTCGACACCTTCAACGACGAGCGGCGCAACTATTTCTTCGGCTGCAACCCGTTGGGCGTGCAGCGCGACGGAATGGAGACCGTTGGCGGTGACATTTCGTGGGACGCCATCTGGGACTCGGCCGGCCGCATCCACGACAAGGGCTATACCATCGAGATGGCCATCCCCTTCTCCTCGCTGCAGTTCCAGCGCAGTGCCGGTCCACAGGTGTGGGGATTGGACATCTCGCGCTGGTACCCGCGCTCGCAGCGTCACCGCCTGGGGCTGGTGCCGATCGGCCGCGACAACAACTGCTACCAGTGCCAGTTCATGAAGATCCGCGGCTTCGCCGGCATCACGCCCGGCCGGCGCATCGAGCTCGTCCCCACCCTGACCGGCATCCGCAGCGACGCCCGCAAGGAGATGCCCGGCGGGGGTTTCGAGAGCATGTCCAGAGACCTCGATCCCGGCCTGACCGCCAAGTGGGGGATCACCTCCAACCTGATGCTGAACGCCACGGTCAACCCCGACTTCTCCCAGGTCGAGGCCGACGCGCGCCAGCTGGACGTCAACCAGCCCTTCGCCCTCTACTACCAGGAGAAGCGCCCCTTCTTCACCGAGGGGGCCGATTTCTTCGCTACCCCGTTCCGGGTGATCTATACCCGCACCCTGCGCGATCCGCGCTGGGGGCTGAAGCTGTCGGGCAAGGAGGGGAAAAACACCATCGGCGCCTACTTCGTCCAGGACGAGCTGACCAACCTCATCTTCCCGGCCAGCCAGGGTTCGGGCGCCGCCTCGCTCGACCAGCTCTCGTCGGCGCTGGTGCTGCGCACCAAGCGCGACTTCGGCAGCCGCTACACGCTGGGCGCCCTGTTCACCCACCGCAGCGGCGACGATTACTTCAACCGCGTCTTCGGCTTCGACGGCGCGGCGCGCTTCAGCCGCCGCGACAAGGTGACCTTCCAGTTCCTCGGCTCCTCGACCCGTTATCCCGGGGAGGTCGCCCTCGACTTCGGTCAACCGTTGGGCACGCTGGGCGACATGGCCTTCGGCGCTCAGTTCGAGCACCAGGGGCGCAACCTGCAATACTGGGTTGAGTACGACGACGTGGGACCGGAGTTCCGCGCCGACCTGGGCTTCATGCCCAGGGTCGGCTACCGCGAGCTGGAGGGCGGCGTCAGCTACGGCTGGCTCCGCGACCGCGGCTGGTGGTCGCGGATCATGCTGGGCAGCAACTGGGAGCGCTCCGAGGACCACCAGGGGCGGTTCCTCTTCGAGATGAACAGCCTGAACTTTGTCTTCCGTGGCGCCATGCAGAGCTATTTCAATCTCTACGGCTACCGCATGCATGAGGACTTCCGGGGCAGGACCTTCCCCCTATGGGCGGCCGAAGCTCTGCTGGGGCTGTCGCCCCACGCCGCCGTAAGGCTGGCCTTCTACGGCAACCTGGGCGACCGCATCGACTACGAGAATATCCGCCCCGGCTGGCAGGTACAGGCCAACCCGACGATCACGCTCAACGCCGGCCGGCGCCTGGCCTTCGAGCTCGATCACAATTACGTGCGCATGAAGGTGAATGGCGCCGAGCTGTACACGGCCAGCATTACCCAGGGCAAGGTCATCTACCACCTCAACCTGCGCATGTTCCTGCGCGCCGTCGGCCAGTACGTCGACTACCGCTACAACGTCGCCAACTACACCTTCCCTGTCGACCCGGAGTTCAGGCACTTCTTCAGCCAGTTCCTCTTTTCCTACAAGCTCAACCCGCGCACGGTTCTCTTCCTCGGCTACTCCGACAACGCCCGGGGCACGCAGGACTACCGCCTCACCCGCAGCGACCGGACCCTATTCATGAAGGTGAGTTATTCGTGGCAGATGTAGGATAGAGCCTGTTTTATTGCGTACGGTAAATTGCGGCGGCAAGGGCGACCAGAACATCCCCGCGGTCTTCCTCCTCGACAGGGAGGGCGTCGTCCGCTTCAAGCTCATCGGCCAGCACACTTTGGACCGGCCCTAGGCGGACTATCTCGAGAAGATCATGAAGGTCATGCTCTGAGGAGAGCCTTGGGGACTGACTGTGGAAATGTGAAAACGATTGGGTTTCAGAAACGCTGACGCCTATTGCGCGAAATTGTTCAGCTCCTTGTCCGGGTCGTCCCCGCCGGTGAAGGTCCTCATGTTCTCGGGGATGTGGCCGTAATCCCCGAAGGCGTCGAGTTTCATCGTCCCGTCCGGATTGACGCGGACGATGGTCAGGCTGCAATTGGATATGCTCATCTGCAGCCACGACATCGTGTCCACCCGCAGGACCTTGGCCGCGATATAGCGGATGACGTTTCCATGGCACACGACGAGGTCATGCCGGTCGGC
Source organism: Candidatus Aminicenantes bacterium UBA2199 (assembly GCA_002327965.1). Lineage (GTDB taxonomy): Bacteria > Acidobacteriota > Aminicenantia > UBA2199 > UBA2199 > UBA2199. The sequence goes on from DCVB01000006.1 coordinate 16,203, forward strand.
GGCGCCGGGCGACGGGACGAAGCGCTCCTTGAAGAAGCCCTCGATGTTTTTCACGCACTGCTCCATCTCCTCCGCCTTCTCCTCGGCCATGATGTCTTTGCGCCAGGTCGGTGGCGTGCATTCGCTGATCGAGGGTTCCTGCTTCAGCTCCAGCCCGGGAAAGTCGCGGCCGATGACCTGGGCGGTCTGCCGGGCGCGGGTCATGGTGCTGCTGGTGAGCGAGCTGAAGGCGATCGGCATCGTTTTCGGTGATGGGAGACGGTTCTTGTATTCTTGTATTTGTTTGAATGGATCTTTCCATTCATGGGATAAGCCGGGGATTCGAAGGCTGGCCGATTTCTAGGCTGAGCCTGACAGTGAGTTTTCCTGACATGACATCAAAAGATCAGGGTTTTCAATAAATTGAATCTACTGACTTGCTGCGTAATGATCCACGGCCAATTGATGCTTCAGAATGACTCGGAAAAATGTCAAGAATGCAAGAACCGCCCCCAGAGGCCCCACATACTTGGACAGAGAAAGTAATTAAAAAAGGTCTGTGCAGCAAGGAATCAACTTTGGTATTGCAAAAATTGTGAATCTGCGTGCTTGAAAAATAATGGGGTCCCCGAATGCTTTTTGCGCTTTGACAATCCGTCCTCGATTGCATATGATGAGCGGCGAGCGCGGGCCGGCGGGAAAATCCGGCCCGGCCGAAGAGAGAACCATGGAGCCGAAGAACGAGGAACCCGGGGAGCGCGAAGTCCCGCTGAGCGACTGGCGGCGGACCGTGCGGCGCGACATGGCCGATATCCGCGAATTCTACCTGGACGGGGAACAGAAGGCCCGCCTGGAGAAGATGGGCCGCATCCGGCGCGGGCTCTACCTGGCCGGCTGGCTGCTCAAGAGCCTGTTCCTGAAGCTGACGCCGCTGCGGCGCGTCCTGTTCGTCGCGGCCCTTTATTTCCTGCTGGTCCCGAGGCTCAGCCTCACCCTGGGCGGAGTGGGGATCAGCCTGCGGCTCATCCAGCTTGGCGGGCTGCTCCTGGTCTTTGTCCTGATGCTCGAGCTGAAGGACAAGCTCCTGGCCCGCAATGAGCTGGCCGAGGGGAGGGCGATCCAGCAGCGGCTGATGCCCGACCCAAGCCCGGACATCCCCGGCTGGGACGCCTGGCTCTTTTCCCGGCCGGCCAACGACGTGGGCGGCGACCTGGTCGACTGCATCCGCTTCGCCGCCGACCATCACGTGCTGGTGCTGGGCGACGTCTCGGGCAAGGGGCTGCCGGCTGCCCTGCTCATGGTCAAGTTGCAGGCGTCGATCCGCGCCCTGTGCACCGAGGCCACCCCGCTGGCCGACCTGGGGGCCCAGATCAACCGCGTCTTCCGCCGCGACGGCATCTCCAGCAGCTTCGCCACGCTGGTCGTGCTGGACGTGCGCGGGGACGACGGCAGGGTGCGGCTGCTGAACGCCGGCCATACGCCGCCGGTCGTGGTTCGCGGCGGAGTTCCCCGGCCCGTTGCCAAGGGCGAGCCCGCGCTGGGGCTCTTGGACGACACCGGGTACTCGGTGGCGGAGGAGGCCCTCGGTGAAGGAGAGGCGCTGCTGGTCTACTCGGACGGCATCAACGAGGCTCGGAACGCTCAGGGGGAGTGCTTCGGCAACCGGCGGCTGCTGGAGAGGATCGCCGCCGGGCCGCTGGCGGGCGCCGAGGCCATGGGGCGGGCGATGCTCGGCGCGGTCCAGGAATTCCTCGGCGAGGTCCGCCCCGACGACGACCAGACCATCCTGATCCTGCGCCGGCGCGAGAAAAACGACGGGAATTCGTGACAGGCCATGAAAATGTGAAAAAGATCGGGAGCTTGAGGAGCGGTGCTTGTTCTCGTGCAGTTGGTTTGAAAAAATCCTGCTAACGCCTATTGCTCGAAATTGCTCAGCTCCTTGTCCGGGTCGTCCCCGCCGGTGAAGGTCCTCATGTTCTCGGGGATGTGCCCGTAATCCCCGAAGGCGTCGAGTTTCATCGTCCCGTCCGGATTGACGCGGACGATGGTCAGGCTGCAATTGGATATGCTCATCTGCAGCCACGACATCGTGTCCACCCGCAGGACCTTGGCCGCGATATAGCGGATGACGTTTCCATGGCACACGACGAGGTCATGCCGGTCGGCGGCGTCGGGCGACGGGACGAAGCGCTCCTTGAAGAATCCCTCGATGTTTTTCACGCACTGCTCCATCTCCTCCGCTTTCTCCTCGGCCATGATGTCTTTGCGCCAGGTCGGGGGCGTGCATTCGCTGATCGAGGGTTCCTGCTTCAGCTCCAGCCCGGGAAAGTCGCGGCCGATGACCTGGGCGGTCTGCCGGGCGCGGGTCATGGTGCTGCTGGTGAGCGAGCTGAAGGCGACCGGCATCGTTTTCAGCCTGGCGGCGAGCAGCCTGGCCTGGGCGATGCCCAGCGGCACCAGCTCCCTGCCGGTGAAGGCGTCCCGCTTGTCCGCCTGGTCGTACTGGCCGTGGCGGACCAGGTAGATCGTTCGCGTCCCCTTTTTTTCCGGGGCGGCCGTTTGAGCCAACGCGGCCGCGGGAAAAAGGATCGCGACAGCCAGCAGGGCGGTCCATGATAAAGAATGTCGTTGCTTCAACATGTTTGGCGGCCCCCTATTTTCGTCTGGATGGATTTTATTCGATCCCGGGAGAAACATCAATCCAGTGACATTGTTTGTTTTCCGGGAGAGCCGCGGTCCCGTTGCCGCCTTGACATTCAGCAGCAGTTGATTAGAATTCCACTCATGAAAAGAAACAAGTTCCCCAGCGCACAAACAAGAACCATCGCAGGGAAAGGAAGGGCCCGTGTGCTGCCAACGGCGGCTTTCATTGTCTTCTTTTTTTCCCTGGCCATGTTGCCCGCTCAGTCGGGCCAAACCTACGAGGGGCCCCCGGTCGCCGGGGAGAAGATGGCCATGGTCATTCTGAGCGACATCCAGATCCTGTCCATCAATGGCATCGCCCGGTTTTTCGGGAATTTCGGAGATTGTACGGTCGAATTTCTCCCGGGGAAATACAACCTTCTGCTCCGCCAGCGCAGCAGCAATTCGGTCTCCAAGCCGATGACTTTCTCCTTCTCGCCCGAGGCCGGCCGCGATTACGCCCTGGCGGGGGACTACGAAATCCGGGGTGGATTTTTCGACAAAGGGGTCTATTTTACCCCGTATGTCGCCGATATCACCAGTGAGATCTACACGCCGGGATCATCGCCAATGAAAGAGAAAAAATACCATAAATTTCGCGGACTTGTAGCTAAAGGCCGTGAGACGCGCCTCGGGAAATATCAAAAATTCCTCGACAAGCTGGGTTCATTCGAGCCCATCAAGCTCACGTTCTTCGAATATGACGGAACGACGATACCCGATGATATCAAGCCGGGCGAGGCGTTCGACCTGGCCTCCAGCCGGTACATCCTCGCCCAGTTGAAGGTAAGGAACCTCAAGCCCGACCTCCAGGAACACCGGCACACCCTTAAATGGGAATACTATTTTCCCCAGCAATGGACCGCGGACAAAAACATGGTGAAATATTTCCACGTCGGAACGGTTTCTTCAGAGATGCTTTTCAAGCAGGGCCAGGAGTATTCCTTTCCCTGGGTTGCCTGGGGCAACAAGCAAAAGGGCTGGATCTGGACGCAGGGAAATCCTGTCAAGGGCACCTACGCCGTGGAGGTCTATCTGGACAAAATAAAAATCTTCGAAGACCGATTTGTCATCTACTGATACGTTGATTGAAATCGACGGGCTTGTGACCTGCTGGGACGGGTGTAAAAGCGGAAATCAGCAAAAAGGGAGAGCCTGGGTACTGGGAAATTGGCGACAAGGGGAATTGGGGACGGACCGTAAATCCGGCGGACTGGGGACGGTGGTTGACTTTTTGTAATAAGAGGTAGCTAAGTTCGAAGTTGAAGGGTTAGAGGGTTAGCGGCAATAGGGAGTCCCCAAGCTCCCCTTTCCCGGGATGCCTGCCCTCCTCAAGGCGGCTTGAATTATTTGTTCCGGCAGGGTAAGGTTGGGTCATTGTGAAGGAGGGATCGCGATGAAGGGAAAAACGTACCGTTGTGAAAAATGCCAAAAAGAAAAAACGATTCCGCAAGGTGAAAAAATTCCCATATGCTGCGGCTCGCCCATGACGCTCAAACTGGAAAGCTGCACCAAGCCGTTTGACGCCGAGACGGCGCGCGCCAATGCCGCAGATGAACCCTGCAACGACGGGACGGACGGGAACCCATAGCCCGCCCGGACGGCGATGGTTTTCCCATACGCGTTGAAATTTTTAGCGGCGGTCTTCAACAGACCGACCTGATAATGGGGGACAGCATGGCAAGAACCATAGCGGATGACCTGGTTATCGTCCTGGCCGGAGCCGCCGGGCAGGGCCTGCAGTCCATCGAAAGCATCCTGGCGCAATTGCTGAAAATGAGCGGTTACAATTATTTCTCGGCTTCCGAGTTCATGTCGCGGGTAAGGGGCGGCGCCAACTCGACCGCAATCCGCGTCTCCGGCAAAAGGGCCACCGGGTTTCTGGACCGCATCGACATCCTGCTGCCGCTGCACAGGGAAGCGATTCCGCATCTGGGGAAAAGGATCACGCCGGACACGATCGTGATCGGCGAAAAAGACAAGATCGATCACCAGGGCATGATCGACATCCAGTTCACCCGCATGGCGGCGGAAACAGGCGGTGCCATTTATGCCAACACGATCGCCGCCGGGTGCATTTGCGGACTCCTGAAAGTCGATGAAAAAGAGTGTGAAGATTTCATCCTCGGCTATTTCTCCGGGAAAAGCGAAGAAATCAGGAGCAATAATGTTGCGGCAATAAAGAAGGGCTACGCGGCCGGCAAGGGGCTGGCCGGGATCACCGTTGCCATTGAAAAAGACGCCGCCGTGAAAAAGGAGCTGCTGCTCACGGGATCCGAGGCGATCGCCCTGGGCGCCCTGGCCGGGGGTTGCGATTACGTTTGCGCTTATCCCATGTCGCCGTCGACGGGCGTCCTTGTGGAGATGGCTTCCCATGCCAAAAAATTTCCGATCATCGTCGAGCAGGTCGAGGACGAAATCGGCGTGGTCAACATGGCGCTCGGCGCCTGGTACGCCGGCGCCCGGGCGCTGGTCACGACCTCCGGCGGCGGCTTCGCCCTCATGTGCGAAGGCATCAGCCTTTGCGGCATGATCGAGTCGCCGTTGGTGCTCCACCTGGCGCAGCGTCCGGGGCCGGCGACAGGACTTCCCACCCGGAGCGAACAGGGCGACCTGGACCTGGTCCTGCATGCCGGGCACGGCGATTTCCCCCGCATCATCCTGGCGCCCGGGACACTGGCGGAGGGATTCGCCCTGACCCAAAAGGCCTTCAACCTGGCCGCCGCCTACCAGATCCCGGTTTTCATTTTGACGGACCAGTTTTTCATCGACAGCCGGGGCAACACCCCGGTCTTCCCTGTCGGGGATCTCAACGTCGAGAAGCATGTCGTCAAAACGGCCACGGATTACAAAAGATTTTCCCTGACGGAAAACGGCATCTCTCCCCGCGGCATACCGGGTTACGGTTCCGGCCAAGTCTGCGCCGACAGCGACGAGCACGATGAAGCCGGGCATATCACCGAGGATCTCGATCTGCGGGTCAGGATGGTCGACAAGCGCCTGAAAAAATTCGCGGCGATCCGGGCGGATATCATCGCGCCCAAACTGGTCGGCAGCGGCGACTACCGCACGCTGGTCGTCTGCTGGGGGTCCACCTTCGATACCGTATGCGAAGCGGTTGAATCCCTGGGGGAAAAAGATGTCGCCGTCCTGCATTTTTCCTGGCTGTTCCCCTTTCCGGAAGAGGCCGGCGCCTATTTGAAGAAAGCGGCCAACCTGATCGTCGTGGAAGGCAATGCGTCCGCGCAGTTCGCGCGGCTGATCCGGCTGGAGACAGGGGTGGCCAGCGATCACAACCTGTTGAAATACAACGGGCTGCCCTTTTCGGTGGAAGAGATCAAAGGGGAAATTCAAAAGATCTTCCGCGCCGGAGGACGTCATGGAAAATGTTTTTGATTTTGCCGACAAGATCGATATCGCCTGGTGCCCCGGCTGCGGCAACCATGCCATTCGCCAGGCATTGCTGGCGGCGCTCAGGGAATTGCATCTCAACCGGGAGAACGTGGTGCTGGTTTCGGGGATCGGCCAGGCCGCCAAGATGCCACACTACATCGACACCAGCTTTTTCAACGGGCTGCACGGACGCGGATTGCCCGCGGCGACCGCCATCAAGGCCTGCAATCCGGAACTGACGGTCATTGCCGTCGGCGGGGACGGCGACATGTACGGCGAGGGCGGGAACCATTTTTTGCACGCCAGCAGGCGCAATCCCGATATCGCCCTGTTCGTGCACGACAACATGGTTTACGGGCTCACCAAGGGCCAGGCCGCGCCCACTTCCAGACCGGGCATGGAAACCCCGGTCCAGGTTTTCGGCGTGTTCGAAAAGCCGCTGAATCCCATGGCCCTGGCGATCGCCCTGGATGTGCCGTTCGTGGCCAGGGTTTTTTGCGCCGACGAAGAGCAGACAAAGGAAGTCATGAAGAAGGCGATCGCGCACAAGGGGTTCGCCCTGGTGGACATATTCCAGCCGTGCGTTTCGTTCAACAAGACCAATACCTTCAAATGGTTCAAGGACAATACCGCCTATTTGCCGGACGGTTACGATCCCTCCGACCGGGCCGGCGCCTTCAAGAAATCCCTGGAAGAGGAACCGTTCCCGCTGGGAATCATCTACCAGAGCGATCAGCGCGCCACCTTCGAGGATAACCTTGAAGTCTACAAGAAGGACAGGGCCCCGCTGTATAGAAGGCAAGTCGACATGAAAAAGGTCGAAGCCGAGATCATGGCCAAAGTATAGGGGACGGGGATGGGCGCAGCCGCGGACTGGCGGCGGTGCTTGTTTTTATGCAATTAGTAAAAACTCCGCGGTCAGGCCTCAATACTAGATATTGAAGAGAATCGGGGCTTGGGGGATCAAGCTTCCGGTCCTGGTTTTCTCAGGATGCAGAACAGGCTCGACCCTTCCACTTCGGTCAGGGAAAACTGCCGGCAGTCTCCCGAGGGAACGCCGCCCAAAGTGTTGGGCCGTCAGTCCCGCGGCCAGGGAGCGGAACTGGTCCGAGGATACCGTGGTGGCTGTAAAGATGTCCTTGTAGGCAATGAATCCGTTGTGGGCCCGCTGCCAATCGATCTCGCCCAGGAGCCCGGCCCCAACTTTGAGCCAGACACAGCGACTTAAAATTTTCGTAAATGATTATTTATGCAATAAAAAATCAAAAAATTCACTATAGTATCTAAATTGATTCAAAATATTGAGGTATAGGGTTCTAAAATAGCACATTTTTCATTATTCAATATAGCCAAAAACCCACATCTGTCCAAAATAGCTTTTA
>DCVB01000031.1 GCA_002327965.1 Candidatus Aminicenantes bacterium UBA2199
AGCCCGGCGCCTGGGCCTGCGGGTGTTGCCCCCCGATATCAACGCCAGCGATGCACCCTACACCGGGCAGGGCCATAACCTGCGCGTCGGCCTGATGCAGATCCAGGGCCTCGGCCGCCAGGCCCTGGATCTGCTGCTGCGGACCCGCCGCGAAGGCGGGCCGTTTGTCGACTTCCGGGATTTTCTACGACGGGTGCGGATGGCGAGCGCCGACGTCATGCTGCTGATCAAGGCGGGCTGCTTCGACGTCCTGGAAGGCCGGGAAAGGCGGCCGACCCTGCTCTGGCAGCTGCTGGCCGACCGCCATGATTGCGACGGCGGCGGCCTGCTGTTCGCGGAGCCGGTCGCCGTACCCGACGCGCCGGCGTACGACAACGAGACGATACTGCGCCAGGAGCGGGAATGCCTGGGGATGCTGCTCTCCTGCCACCCCCTGCTGCTGCACCGCCGGGAACTTGCTCGCCTCAAGCCGGTGCCGGCCAACCAGCTCCGGCAATGGGCGGGCCGCTACGTGACCATGGTCGGCTGGTGGGTGACGGGCAAAACGGTGCAGGACAAGGACGGCCGGCCCATGGAATTCGTTTCCTTCGAAGACACCACGGCCCTCTTCGACGTCACCTTCTTCCCCCGCGCCTACGAGCGCTTCTGCCGCCAGCTCACCCGCCACCGGCCCTATCTGCTCAAGGGCAAGGTCGAAGAGGAATTCGGCGTGGCGACCCTGAATGTGGAATGGGTCGGCTTCGTGGCATGAGGCGGGACGAACCGGAAGGTCTGATGCCCTCCCTCCGTGCCGCCATCACAGTGCAAAGCTGAGCAAACAAAGAGAAGGTGAAGGTACCGTCAGATATCCGTCAGAGAAGTTGAAACCGGCAGGCGGAGGATGACTGAAGGCCGAAAAAAGAACGGTTTTCGCGCCCCCTTTTGCAAAGGGGCGCGCAAGAACGGATGGCACCGGCCACGGCCTGCTGCAAAGACCTTATTGCAGCCCGAGATACCAGGTGGCGATGCTGAAGTAGATGATAACCCCTGCCATGTCCGCAAGCGAAGTGATCAGCGGAGCGCTGGCGGTAGCCGGATCGAGGCGCAGGCGGGTGAGAAGGAACGGCAGGGACATGCCGATAAGACTGCCGACGAGGACCACCGCCACCATTGTTATAGACACCACGACGGCGATGTCGGGTCCGCCGCGGAACATGCCGATGAGGGAAACGGCGGCCCCCATGCACAGGCCGATGCCGAGGGCGACGCCAACCTCCTTGGTGAGCAGGCCCAGCCAGTCCTTCAGACGGACGTCGCCGACGGCAAGGGCGCGCACCATGAGAGTCGCCGACTGCGAGCCGGCGTTGCCACCGCTGTCGATAAGCAAGGGGAGAAAGAAGACGAGAGCGACGGCTGCCGCGATGGTATCCTCGAAATAAGCGATGCCTGCGCCGGAGAAGATGTTCATAAAGACCAGCACCAACAGCCACGGCAGCCGCTTGGCTACCAGAAACCCGATTCCCGCCTCGCGCAGACTAGTGTTCATCAGGGAGGCGGAGCCGCCCATGCGGTGAAAGTCAATCGTCGCTTCAGCTTCGGCAACATCCTGGGCGTCGTCGAAAGTGACGATGCCGACCAACGCCTCGTTGCCGTTGGTAACCGGGATGGCGATGAGGTCGTATTTGGCCATTTTCCTGGCCACTTCCTCCTGATCGTCTTCGACCTTGGCGGTAATCAGCTCCCGATACATGATGTCCTCGATACGAGTGTCGGGACGCGCCAGAATCAGGGATTTCAGGGAAACGAGACCAAGCAGGCGGCGCTGGGCATCGATGACATAAGCATAATAGATGGTTTCCTTGTCAGGAGCCTCAAGCCTGAGCTTGTCCAGTGCCTGGCGAACCATCAGGTCCGGACTCAGGGTGGCATATTCCGAAGTCATCACCGCACCCGCGGTGCCCTTCTCATAGGAACCGAGTTTGCGGATGTCCTCACGCTCGGCCTGCGCCAGCAAATGCAGAATTTTTTCGCGCTGTTCTTCGGGAAGCAACTGGATGAAGTCGACACGGTCGTCCGCATCCATGTGCGAGATGATACGGGCCAACCGGTCGTTGGACAGCAGAGCCGCGAATTCGACCTGGTTTTCCGGCTCCAGATGAGCCAAGACAAGAGCATATTGCTCAGGCTTGAGAGCATCCAGAACCTTTCCGGCATCCGCCGGCTCCATTTCGGTCAACAAGGAGGCAAGATCGGCGGGATGCCAGGCGACGCACCATTCGCGCAACGCCTGCCGGTCGCCACTGCCAATAAGATTCAGGATTTCGGTGTGGATCTGAGGGGAAAGTTCCATAGTCACCTCCGGAAATTTGCTCCCGCGCAAAGCGGAATTCCGAAGACGAACCAGGACCGATTCAGGCGGAAAGGTTCAAAAGCAGCGGAATCCCTGTTAGGGCGAAAGCGGACTGAGAGATCTTAGGGTGTTGCGGCCAGAAGCCGTAACTACTGCCTTCGTCCATCTGCAACTCCAATAAGGGTGGATAAAAACGGTCCGTACAGCGCGAAAACTTCAGACCGCCGCACACTCTACTCC
>DCVB01000075.1:0-10884 GCA_002327965.1 Candidatus Aminicenantes bacterium UBA2199
CTGACCCTGTTCCGCATCCTGCAGCTGCTGCACCCCTTCATGCCCTTCATCAGCGAAGAGATCCACCAGCGCATCAAGGGCGAAAAGGATTTCCTCGTCCAGACCGGATTTCCCTCCTTCAGCAAGGACTTTGTCTTTCTCGAGGCCCACGCGGCGATAGAGACCCTGAAGAAGGTCATCGCCGAGACGCGCAAGACCCGTACCGAGAACCGCATCGAGCCCAACAAGAAGATTCCGGTCTATCTCAAGTGCGAGGCGCCGGGCGAGCGCCGGCAGCTGGAAAAGCACCTGAAGTATTTCGATTTCCTCAGCCGCAGCCTGAAAACGGAAATCGTCGATGATCTGGCGGCGCTGCCCAAGGGGTTCCGCGGCGTGAGCCAGAACTGGGAGATCCTGCTGCCGTTCGTCGACGACCAGGACCGCCAGCGCGAACTGCAGCGGCTGGGCCACGAGCACGACAAGCTGGGCAAGCTGATCGCGCAGATGGAAGCCAGGCTCGCCGGCGGCGGCTTCGCCGACAAGGCGCCGGCCGAGGTCATCCTGAACTTCAAGAAAAACCTGCAGGAAATCATCGAGAAAAAGGCAAAGATCGCCAGGACCATTGACGACCTCACCTGAGCCTTTCCGTTTCCTATGGCTGGAGCACTGCCGTTCGACCAATGACTACGTCCGGGAGAACCTTGCCCGGCTGCGGGCGAAGCTGCCGCTCATGGTCGGCACCGGCGCCCAGTCGTCGGGTCGGGGCCGCGAGAACCGCGGCTGGTTCTCGGCGCCCGGCCTGGGCCTGTACGTGACCTTCGCTTTCCGTCTCGCCGACGCGCGGGGGCTGTCGCTGCTTTCTCTCGTTTCCGGGGTCGCCGTTTGCGACATGCTCGGCGCCTGGACGGGACGGGAGTTCGTCCTGAAATGGCCCAACGATGTCCTGGGGGAAGGGAAGAAGGTCGCCGGCATCCTTTGCGAGAACATGATCAGCGGCGAAGCCGCCACCTGCCTGGCGGGTGTCGGCGTCAACCTCAACCATCTTGCCGCGGATTTCCCGCCGGAACTGCGGACGCGGGCCGCCTCGCTGCGCATGCTCACCGGCGGGGAATGGCCGGTCGCGGCCGCCCGGGAACGCCTGGCCGTTGCCATGGCTTCCTGGCTGCGACGCCTGGCCGCCGGCGATACGGGCGCTGTCCTGGAACGCGCCCGCGAGTTGAGTCGTTCCTTCCTTGGACGCGAGATCGGTTTCCACCAGCGGGGCGGGACCTGCCGCGGCGTATACCGCGGCCTGGCCGACGACGGCGGCCTGCGCCTGCAGACCGACGGCGGCGAAGAAACGGTCTTTTACGGGAACGAGATCAGCAACTGAATCCAGGCGGCGGTCCGAGAGCGGTCAGATCTTGAAAATGACGTTCAAGTGGCAGAGGGTGACCTCGTCCTCGGCGTGCAGCTCGTGCTTGACCCCGGTCTGCAGCTTGTTGCCGTTGAGGAACGTGCCGTTGATGGCGCCGGGCTCCTCCGAGAGGTAGAACTTGCCGTCCTTGTACTGGATCTTGGCGTGCTTGCGCGAAATGTATTTTTCCTCGTCCTCGTCGGTCAGGTCGATGTCGGGGACAAAACCGGTGGTATAGTCGCGGCGGCCCAGGAAGGTCTCGGTCTTGGTCAGCTGGACCAGGCGGTTCGAGCGCTGGATGATCAGGTAGGCCTTGACCTCGCCGCCGATCTTCTCTGACGTCGAGTCTTCCCGGCGCGCTTCCTTGCCGGCCGTTTTCTGCCCGGCTTCCGGAGCGGCGGCCGCCATCAGCACGGTCTGGATCTTGATGTGTTTCTCGCTCAGCTTCTTCAGGATTTTCAGGGCGATGTCCGGGGTCTGCTTGAGCATGTCGGTCAGGGCAACGTAGGGGATCTTGATCAGAAAGCTATCCTCGATGGCTTCGACCGTGTAAATGGCATTCTGCTCGCTGTTGAGCGATTCCTCCCCGAAGAAGTCGCCCTTGCTGAGGGTGGCCAGGATCTGGCCCTGGCCGTTATTCTTCAACTGGACCTTGCCTTTGTTGATGATGAAAAAATCGGTCTGGATATCGCCTTTTTTGTAGATGACGTCGCCGGCGGCGTATTTGCTGATGAATTTCTTCAACGCTTCCATGTTCGCTTTGTCCTTCATTCTATAGAAGAGTTTTTGCATTGTCAATTTGCCGGCGCGGAAATTTCATTTTGCCCGGGCGCTTGTCCGGGCCATGGTTTTGTTTTACAATCAGCTTGGCCGCCGCAAGCGGCCGCGTCGTTGCGCGGCGGTGCGCTGGGCGGTTTTCTACGCATCATGAAAGAGGAATTCGCTTTCCTGTTCCCGCCTCCCCGGAGCGTGCGCTTCAAGGGCGGCACGCTCGATATCCGCAGCGCCTGTTTCCCCCTGGAGTTGTTCAAGAAATTCGATTTCCTGTTCGAGCGCTTCGGTGTGCGCAACCGCGCCCGGGGCCTGCAGGTAATCATCCTCGAGCCGCCTTTCGGGTCCCCGGCGAAGGAAACGGGACAAGGCGGGGAGGAATACGCCATCGATTGCGTCGCCGGCGGGGTCACCCTCTCCGCCGCCACTCCCCGCGGCCGGTTCTACGCCATCTCCACCCTGCTGCAGATCCTGTCTTTCTACTCCGGTTCCGGCGCCATGCCGGCCTTCACCTTGAAGGACGCCCCGGCGACGGCCTTTCGCGGCGCCTTTTTTTTCCGCGCCGAGGCCGCCGCCGCCGATCCATTGGCATTGCGCCGCCTGTTCCTGGACCTGGCCCTGTTGAAATTCAACTGGCTGCTCCTGCCTTGTGATCCGGCCGGCGGTTCCGCCGGGGAGTGGAAAGGGCTGGCCGCCCTGGCCCGGCGGACCGGCATCGAGGCGATGCTGCTGGATGCCGCCCCCGGGGCTCTGGCCTGGCCCGCCGCCGCCGGCAATATGCCTCCAAGCCCGCAGCGCCTTCCCGGCGGCGGGGCATGGATCGACTTTTTCCTGGAGCAATGTCGTGCCGCCAGGCTTCACGGCGGCGTGACGCTGGCATGGAGCGACCCGTTTTTGGACCGCCCGGAGTGGATCCGCAGGATCCCCCGCGACGTCATCATCTTGAACCGCGGCATGCGGGCGGACCGGGGGAACCCGTTCGCAACCGCGGTGCAGCCTTTCAAGGAACACCATGTCCGCCAGGCGCTTTGCCCTTCCCTGTGCGGGCCCGGGCGCTTCCTTCCCGATGGGCGCGCCGCCATGGCCCGCATCGATGCCGCCTGCGCGGCCGCGGCGGCGGCCAAGCTGGCCGGGGTGCTGCTGCTCCACGGCGAGGACCCGGAGGGGAGCTGCCTGCCGCAGGGGGCGGCGCTGGTCCGCTTTCAGGCCGGCTGCCGCTTGTGGGGCAGCCGGCCGTCAACGCCCGCGGCCTTCAGCCGCTGGGCGCTGGGCCGCGACGAGCCGGATCTGTACCGCGTCTGCTCGTTCCTGGCCCAGTCCGAGAACCGGCTGCCTTACGACCACGCCCGCTATCTTTTTGAGGACCCGCTGCTGGCGCCCTGCTCTCGCCAGGGTGATCCCCGCCAGGTCGTGGCCCATTACCGCAAGGCGGCTCAATACCTGAAAAAAAGGGAGATCGCGCCCGGTGGCATGAGCGGGTTCCTTGATTTCCTCGCCGGGTTGTTTGAGGTCATCGCCGCCAAAGTGGACCTTTCCAGCCGCCTGGCGGTCCTGCTGGCGGAGGCCGACGGTTCCGAAACGCTGGCGCTTCAGGCGGCATGGCTGCAGCGGGCCGTGGCCGGACTGGCGGAACGTTACGCGGAGCTGGTCGCAGCCCCTGTCCCCGGCATGCTCAAGGGATTCGCTCTCCTTGGCGAGCGCTTCGCCCATCTGGGCCGGGTGACGGCATCCCCGGGCACCCGGGAAAGCCTGCTGGCGGCGCTGAGAAACAGCGCCCTGCTGGATGCCGAGGCGCCGCCCCCGGCAGGCCGTTTCCCCTCCTGAGCCGCTTGGAGCGGGCTCAGACCCCGTTGCACTTCGACCAGCCGCAGTTGGCGCAGGTGGGGCACTTCTCGTCGGTGATGCTGCTGCCGCAGATCGGACATTGCAGGGAGTTGATGTCCTGGTGGCGGGTGTTGACCTTGCCGACGTGGGTTTCCAGTACCTTGGCGATGGCGTCGGGGATGGACTGGATCAGCTGGCCGTTGGAAAAGATGGGCTCGGCGCCGCCGATGCCCTTGAGCTGGTTGACCACTTCCTCGGTCGAGATGCCGCTGCGCAGGGCCAGTGAGATCAGCCGGCCGATGGCCTCGGCGTCGGCCATGGTCGAGTAGCCGCTCTTGCCGATGGAGGCGAACACCTCGAAGGGCCGCTTGAGAAAATAGGTGACGGTGATATAGAGGTTTCCCAGCCCGGTCGAGATCTTGTGGGTGGTGGAGGGGATGGCCTCGGGGCGCCCCATGGGCTTCGGCTTGTCCTCGCCGGCCTTGTTCAGGACCTGGATGGCCCGGCAGCCGTCGCGGTATACGGTGATGCCCTTGATCTCCATGTCAAAGGCCTGCAGATACGCGGAGGCGATGTCCGCGCGCGTCGCGGCGTTGGGAAAATTGATGGTCTTGGAAACGGCGCTGTCCACGTGTTCCTGGAATACGGCCTGCATCTTCAGGTGGTCGATGGGGTCGATCTCCTGGGCGGTGACGAAATGGGCGGGCTGCTTTTCACCGGGGTGTTTCTCCTGCCATTCCTTGTAGAGCGGATGGATGTCGACGATCTCGCTGTCCAGGATCTTGGAGATCACCTGGAAGGCGAAGATCGGCTCGATGCTCGAGGAGCAGCCGGCGATGCGCGAGATCGTGCCGGTGGGCGCGATGGTCAGCACCGACGCGTTGCGCATCGTCTGTCCCTTGTAGACCGACTGCTCGATGTTGGGGAAGCTGCCGCGGGTCTCGGCCAGGCGCCGCGACGCCATGACGGCCTCTTCCTTCAGGAACGAGACGATCTTCCGCCCCATGGCGCGGGCTTCTTCGCTGGCATAGGCGATCCCCAGGCGGATCAGCAGGTCGGCGAAGCCCATGACCCCCAGCCCGATGCGGCGGTTGGCCTTGGCCATCTTCTCGATCTTTTCCAGCGGGTAGAGGTTGACGTCGATGACGTCGTCGAGGAAGCGGATGCCCAGCTGGATGATCTGGCGGAAGCGGCCCCAGTTCAGGCCGTCGGGTTCCTTCGCGTCGTACAGGTTCAGCAGGTTGATCGAGCCGAGGTTGCAGGCCTCGTAGTCGTGCAGCGGCTGCTCGCCGCAGGGGTTGGTGGCGCGGATCGGCCCCTGGGCGGCGGTGGGGTTCAGGCGGTTGACCTTGTCGATGAAGATCAGCCCGGGATCGCCGTTGCTCCAGGCCGAGTCGACGATCAGGTCGAATATCTCCTGGGCGCTGGCCCGGCCGGCCAGCGAACCGTCCATGGGATTGATCAGGTCGTATTCGGATTGGTCGCGGATGGCCCGGATGAACGCGTCGGTGATGGCCACCGAGATGTTGAAGTTTTGCGCCGTGACCCCGTCGCGCTTCATGGTGATGAAGTGGCGGATGTCGGGATGGTCGACGCGCAGCACGCCCATGTTGGCCCCGCGGCGCGTGCCGCCCTGCTTGACCGCCTCGGTGCCGGCGTCGATGACCTTCAGGAAGGAGACCGGACCCGAGGCGATGCCCTGGGTCTTGCGCACGAAGCTGCCGGCCGGGCGGATGCGCGAGAAGTCAAAGCCGGTGCCGCCCCCTTCCTTGTGGACCAGCGCGGCGTTCTTTACCGTTTCAAAAATGCCGTCGAGCGAATCCTCGATGGGCAGGACAAAGCAGGCGGACAGGCACATCTGCCGCCCGGCACCGGTCAGGGTGGGAGAGTTGGGCATGAAATCCTTGCGCATCAGGGCCTGGAAGAAGTTCTCCTCCCAGAGTTTCCTGTCGGCGTCGCTCTTCTCGGCCTGGGCGACGAAGCGGGTGACGCGGCGGAAAAGCTCCGAAGGCTTGCTTTCCAGCAGGGTCCCATTCTCGTCTTTTTTGAAATAGCGGGCGCGCAGGATCTTCAATGCGTTTTCGGGAAAATTTTCCATTCAGCTCTCCTTGACCTATAAATCTAGTTGACGCCTAATTATAAAGCGCTAAATGTAGCGTGTCAATACGGATTTTCGGAAATTTTTATGAAAAAATTTCTTGACAAGCCATATTTGTATATATTATTATGTGGGAGAAAATGGGACAAAATGGGATGAATGATCGCTTCAGGGGCAGCTACATCGCCACGATCGACGATCGCGGCCGGGTGAAGATCCCCGCCAAATATCTCTCCGTACTGGAGCAGGGGTTCGGCAGGGAGGTGTACCTGACCTCGGTCAACGGCGATCACGCCCTGTTCTACCCCATGAAGGTGTGGCAGGAGATCGAGAGGAAGATCGCCGCCATCCCCATGCGCGATCCCGAGATGGAGGAATTCGTCAGCCGCAGCAGCTACTGGGGGACGGAGACCGAGATCGACCCCAAAGGCCGCATCCTGATCCCCGCCGATCTCCGCGCCGCCAGCAAGCTGGAAAGCGCGCTGCTGATCCTGGGCAAGATCGACTACATGGTGATCTGGAACAAGGAGGTATTCGAGACGCGCTACATGAGCGGCGAGTTCAGCGACGAAAAACTGAACCGGGTCTCGAGGTTGCTCAATGAGTTTTCGGCACTACCCCGTCATGAGTAGGGAGGTGCTGGAGATCTTCGCCGGCACGAGGAAAGAAATTTTCGTCGATTGCACGGTGGGCGCCGGCGGCCACAGTCACCGCATTCTCAGCGCTTTTCCCGGCTGCGAACTGATCGCGCTGGACCTGGACGGCGAAAGCCTGGCCCTGGCCCGTGAGACGCTGCGCGAGTTCGGCGGCCGCGTCCGCTTCCACCAGGGCACCTACCTCTCGCTGTTCGCGGACTTCGACTGCCGGCGCCTGGCCGTTTCCGGCATCCTGGTCGACCCAGGCATCTCCACCGTCCAGCTGAAGGACGGCCGGCGCGGCTTCGCCCACAGCCAGGACGGTCCGCTGGACATGCGCAAGGACGCGAGCTCCGGGACCACCGCCGCCGACGTGCTCAATTCCTGCGGCGAGGAGCAGCTGGCCGAACTGTTCATCCGTTACGGAGAGGTGGCCAATGCGCGGCGCCTGGCCAAGGCCATCATCGAGAAACGGCTCTTTTCCCCCTGGAGAACGACCACGCAGCTGCGGCAGCTGGTGGAGGGCCTGACGCACTGGCGGCCCCGACCCGGCCGCGTGCACCCGGCCGCCCAGGTATTTCAGGCCCTGCGCATCTTCGTCAACCGCGAGCTGGAAGGTCTCGAGGCCTGGCTGGAGGCGATTCCCGCCCATCTGCTCCCGAACAGCCGCGTGGCGTTCCTCACCTACCATTCACTGGAGGATCGCCTGGTCAAGCGCGGCTTTCAGCAGCTGCAGCGCCAGGGAAAGGTCGAGCTCCTCCGTCCCTTTCCCGCCAAGCCCGGCAACGACGAGATCGCGGAGAACCTGGCGTCGCGTTCGGCCAGGCTGCGGGCCCTGGAGGTCGCATGAACGCCGGGAAGCGCTCCCGCTCCGCCCTGCGCCTGGCCGTCCTGGCCTTCTTCATCTTTCTCGTCCTGTTCATCTATTCCAGCCTGAACCTGATGAACGTGGACCTGGGATATCGTCAGCACGAGCTGTTGCGGGCCGAAGCCCGGTTGCGCCTGGAGATCGATGCCCTGCGGGCGAGCCGCGCCGGCCTGCTCAGCCTGGAGCGCATCGAGCGCATCGCCCGCCAGGAGTTGGGCTACCGGTATCCCGAAGCGGGGCAGATCATCAAGGTCGTGGAGGCGGTCCATGAGCGCTAACCGCAAAGGCCGGCAGCGCTTTTTCGCCTTGTCCATTTTTTTCCTCATCTGGATCATGGCCATCGTCTTCCGGCTGTTCCGCATGCAGGTGCTCGACTACACCACCTACATGGCCAAGATCAAGGCCCAGACCCACCGCATCGAAGAACTCCATTCCAAGCGCGGCACCATCACCGACCGCAACGGCGGGATCCTCGCCATTTCACTGCAGTCGAAGTCGGCGTTCATCAGCAACAAGGACAATGCCCACTCCCTGGAGGTGTTCAAGAGATTCTGCGCCCTGCTGCCTCTCTCCGCCGTGCAGAAAGTCGCCATCAGCAAGCGCATCCGCCGCGGCGAAAAGTTCGTCTGGCTGAAGCGCAAGCTGACCGACGAGGAGTACCTGAAGGTCAAGCCCCTGGCCGCTGACGCCTGGACAACGGGAACGATCGCCTTCCTGGACGAATATCGCCGCGTTTACCCGCAGGGCAAGATCGCCTCGCACGTTCTCGGCGGCGTGGGAATCGACGAGCAGGCGCTGGGCGGCATCGAGACGAGCCTGGATCATGAGATCAAGGGGCGCGGCGGCAGGCTGAAGGTCCTCATCGACGCCCGCAAGCGCATTTTCCAATTCAAGTACCTCGAGCAGCCGGTGCCCGGCCGCGACATCCACCTGAGCATCGATGCCCCCCTGCAGTTCTTCGTCGAGCGCGAGCTGGCTGCCGCCGTCTCCCGCTACCAGGCGGCGGGCGGGGCCGTGATTGTCATGGACAGCCGCAGCGGACAGGTCCTGGCCATGGCCTCCTGTCCGGACTATGACCCGGAGGCGATCTGGAACACCCCGCTGCCGGTGCTGAAGAACAAGGCGATCTCCTTTCTCTACGATCCGGGATCCACCTTCAAGGTCGTGCTGGCGGCGTCGGCGCTGGAGCACCGCGCCTGCGGCCGGCAGGAGGCGTTCAACTGCCATAACGGCGTCTATTCCATCCATGACCGCCAGATCATCGACGTTCATCCTTTCGCCCGCCTCTCCTTCGATGACATCATCGTGCAGTCGAGCAACATCGGCGCGGCGCAGGTCGGGATGCGCCTGGGCGGCGACCGCTATTTCGCCACCATCGGCCGCTTCGGCTTCGGCCGCCGCACCGGCATCCGGCTGCCGGCCGAGGAAAGCGGCATCCTGAATCCGCCGCATAAGTGGAGCGGCGTCTCGCTGGCCTTTCTCTCCTTCGGCTACGAGATCGCGGTGACGCCGCTGCAGATGGCGGTCGCTTTCAATGTTCCCGCCGCGGGCGGCGTGCGGGTGCGGCCGCAGATCCTGCGCGACGAAGCGAGCGCCGGCGACAAAATGCGCGTGCTCTCTGCCGGCAGCAGCGAGCAGCTCGGCGAAATCATGACCGCGGTCGTCCGCTACGGCACGGGGAAAAAGGCGCAGATCGCCGGCCTGGAGATCGCCGGCAAGACCGGCACGGCCCAAAAGATCAAAGCGGGACGGTATGTTGGGGGCCACGTCTCTTCCTTCGGCGGTTTTTTCCCGGCCCGCGACCCGCGCGTGACCCTGTTCGTGATCATCGATGCTCCCAAGGGGCTGTACTTCGGGGGCGATGTGGCCGCGCCGCTGTTCAAGGCCATCACCGAGAAGGTCATGCTGCACCAGGGCATTTTCCCCGGGCCGCCGGCCGTCAGCGAGATCCGCCTATGAAGTACCTGGACGAGCTCCTCGGTAAGCATGAATCCCTGGCCTGGCGCGGCGAACTGCACCTGCCGGTGAGCGGCATCGCCTACGATTCGCGGCAGATCGCCCCGGGCGGCTGCTTTGTCGCCATCAAGGGCTTCGTGAAAGACGGCATCGAGTACATGAGCGACGCTGTGGCCCGGGGCGCCGTCGCCGTGGTCTCGGTGCATCCGCCCGATGTCGCATTCCCGCATGTCACCTGGGTGCAGGTCAAGAACGACCGCCGGGCGCTGAGCGCCATGGCCAGCCGTTTTTACGACGATCCCTCGCGGGAGCTGCGCGTGATCGGCGTGACCGGCACCAACGGCAAGACGACCACCGTGGCCCTCATCCGGGAGCTGCTCGGCCCGGCCAGCGCCGCCATCGGCACCCTGGGCATGCATTGCGCCGGCGACTCGCGCCCGACGAAACTGACCACCCCGGAGGCCCCCGAGCTGTTCGCATTCATGGCCGCCGCGCTCAAGGCCGGCTGCGTGAACCTGGCCATGGAGGTCTCCTCGGCTTCGCTGAGCCTGCATCGTGTCGATGACGTGGCGTTTGCCCAGGCCGTTTTTACGTCCTTCTCAGGCGACCACCTCGATTTCCATGGGACCATGGAGAACTATTTCGAAGCCAAGCTCTCGCTGTTCAAGAAACTCGGCAGCGACCAGTGGGCGATCCTCAACGGCGACGACCCCATGGGCCCGCGCATCATCCGCGAGCTCAACTGCCGCTATGTCACTTTCGGCTTCTCGAAGCAGGCCGACATCCAGCCGCTGAAATCCGCCTTCAGCATCGACGGGATCAAGGGCGTGCTGCAGACGCCGCGCGGCAAGATCGAGTTTCAGAGTCCAATGCTGGGGCGCTTCAACCTGATGAACATCATGGCGGCGGTGAGTTCGGCCCTGGTCAACGGCGTCGGCGCCGAGCGCATCAGCTCCGCCCTGGCATCCTTCCAGCCGGTCCAGGGCCGGGTCGCCATCGCCCACGCCGGGGACTTCCTGGCGGTGGTCGACTACGCCCACACCGACGACGCCCTGAAGAATTTGCTGCAGGCCTTCCGCGAGATCACCCGCGGCCGGCTGATCCTGGTCTTCGGCGCCGGCGGCTCGCGCGACCGGACCAAGCGGCCGCGCATGGCCCGCGTGGCCTGCCGCCTGGCCGACCTGGTGGTGGTCACCAGCGACAATCCCCGCCAGGAGGACCCGCAGGCCATCANNCCGACATCGTGGCCGGCTTCGACCCGGGCTTCACGGACTATCGCGCCGAGCCCGACCGCCGCCAGGCCATCCACCTGGCCCTGGACCTGGCCGCCGCGGGCGACGTGGTGCTGATCGCCGGC
>DCVB01000075.1:10891-17435 GCA_002327965.1 Candidatus Aminicenantes bacterium UBA2199
GGGGTGATGCCTGAGCTGAAAATGGCCGAGATCGCCGCCGCCGTCAACGGCCGGGTGGATCCCGCCTGGGGCGAAACGACTTTCCGGGGCTTCCAGTTCGATTCCCGGGTCATGAAGCCGGGCATGCTGTTTTTTGCCCTGCGCGGGGCGCAGGCGGACGGGCACGACCATGTCCGCGAACTGCGGACCGTTGCCGGCGCCGGCGCCGTGGTGCGTCACGATTTCGCCGCCAGGGGCTGGAAACTGCCGCTGCTGCGCGTCGCCGACCCGCTGCGCGCCGCCCAGGACNNGCAAGACCACGACCAAGGAGTTCCTGCACCAGATCCTTTCCTCGCGCCAGCGCTGCTTCCGCGCGCCGCGGAACTGGAACAACTGGATCGGCCTGCCGTTCTCGCTGCTGCAACTCAGCGGCCGCGAGCAAGCGGCCGTTTTCGAGCTGGCCATGAGCGACCCGGGCCGCGGCGAGATCGACCGCCTGGCCGCGATCCTCAAGCCCGACGTGGCCCTGCTGCTCAACGTTTTTCCCGTGCACCTGGAGTTCCTCAGGACGCTGGCCAACGCCGCCCGCGCCAAGGGCGAGATCCTCGGCCATTTGGCGGCCGATTCCTGCGCCTTCGTCAACGGCGACCAGCCGCTGCTGCGCCGCGTGGCCGCCGCCTACCGCGGGCGGATCGTTTTTTTTGGCTGCCGCGCCGCGGGCAACGACATTGTGCTCAAGAGCGTGCGCCGCGAAAAGGAAGGCAGCCGCCTGCGCATCGACTTCTTCGGCATCGAGGAGGACTTTCCGGCGCCGCTGACCAGCCGCTCCCACGTCGAGAACCTGTTCGCCGCCATCGTGGCGGCCCAGCATCTGGGGATGAAGAATGACGAGATCCGCCAGGCTGTCTCGCGGCTGCGTCCCCTGGCCGGGCGCGGCTTGCCGCGGCGCCTGGGTTGCGTCACCCTCATCGACGAAACCTACAATTCCAATCCCGAAGCCCTGAAGAAGGCCCTGCAGTGGGTGGACGGGGAGACGGCCGCGACGAAGATCGCCGTACTGGGGGACATGCTGGAACTGGGCGCGGACGAGCTCCGCTATCACCGCCAGGTGGGGCGGTTCTTCGCCGGCCTGCATTTCGACCGGCTGCTGACCGTCGGCCCTCGTGCCGAGGCGCTGGCGGCGTCGGCCCGCAAGGCCGGCTATCCGGCCCGGCGCATTGCCTGCTTCCCGGACGCCGTCGCCGCCGGCCGGTTCCTGCGCCGCGAGCTCGATCGCGGCCGTGACGCCATGGTCCTGTTCAAGGGTTCGCGGGGCATGGCCCTGGAGAAGGCCATCGCGGAGTTCAGCCATGAATAAGCCGGCAAGCGCTGTCGCGGTGCTGGGCTTTGGCAGAACGGGGCAGGCCGTTCTGCAATTCCTGCTGGAGCATGAACCGCGCACCCCCCTGTTCCTCTTCAACGACGCTCCCCCGGCCGACAGGGAGAAACAACTGGCATTCGAGCGGCGCGGGGTGCGCTTCCTGACCGGCGCCGGCCGTTTTGGCGAGCTGTCGGCATGCCGCCTGGCCGTCATCAGCCCGGGATTTGACGGACGCCAGCCGCGCTTCGCAGCCCTGCGCCGGGACGGCGTCGAGGTGATCTCCGAGATCGAGTTCGCCTTCCGCCGCGTCCGCGGCCGCGTCATCGCCGTCAGCGGCAGCAACGGCAAGTCGACCACGGCCAGCCTGGTCCAGCACCTGCTCGCCGGCGCCGGGCAACCGAGCCGGCTGGCCGGAAACATCGGCACGCCGCTGATCGCCGAGGTGGACGCCATCCAGCCCGGATCGCTGGTGGTTCTGGAACTGTCGAGTTTCCAGCTGGAGGAGATCGACCGTTTCCGGCCCGAGGTGGCGGTGCTGCTCAATATCACCCCCGATCACATGGACCGTTACCCGTCATTGGCCTCCTATGCCGCCGCCAAGTTCAACCTGTTGCGCAACCAGGGACCCGGCGACGTCATGGTGCTCAACGCCGACGACTCCCGGCTGCGCGAGGCGGAGAAGCTGGGAAAGGGGCGGCCGCTGTGGTTCTCCGCCGCCCGCCCCGTCGAGGCGCCTTCCCGGGGAGCCTGGCTCGAGAACGGGGATGTCGTGCTGGATACGGGCGCGGGCCGCGACAGGATATCCCTGCGCCGCAACCCGCTGCGCGGCATCCACAACCTGGAGAACATCCTGGCCGCCGCCCTGGCCTGCCGCGCCGTGGGGCTGGAGGCCGCCGCCATCGAGGCCGGCTTGCCGTCCTTCCGCGGTCTCGCCCACCGCATGGAAGCGGCGGGACGCATCGGCCGCGTCGAGTTCATCAACGATTCCAAGGCGACCAACGTCGATGCGGCGTTGAAGTCGGTGTCCAGCATCGACGGCGACCTGGTCGTCATCCTGGGCGGCAGGGACAAGGGCGGCGATTTCCGCCTGCTGCTGGAGCCGCTGCGCCAGCGGGCGCGGCGCATCCTGCTGCTGGGGGAGGCGGCGCCGCTGATCGCGGCGCAGCTGGCGGGACTGGAACCGCGGCTCACCGCGGTCCGCGACCTTGAAGATGCCGTCGGCAGCGGCTATGCCGAATTGAAACGCGACGGCGGCACGGTGCTGCTGGCACCGGCCTGCGCCAGTTTCGACATGTTCGCCGATTTCGAGCAGCGCGGCGACGTCTTCAAGGAGGAAGTGCGCCGCCTGCGGCAACGGGAGGGGGAGCATGGTTAAGCCCAGCGGCATCGACCGCACGCTGCTCACCGTCTCGCTGCTGCTGATCGCCATCGGCTTCCTGATGATCTTCAGCACCACCCCGGTCATCGCCCGCGAGAAATACGGCGACAGCCTGCACTTCCTCAACCGCCAGCTGCTGTTCCTGGCCCTGGGCCTGCTGGTCTTTGTCTCGCTGATCTTCTATCGCTCCCCCTTCTACCTGAACCCGCGGCTGGTCATGGCCGTCATGGCCCTGGCCTTCACCGGGCTGTCGCTGGTGTTCTTTTTCGAAAAGGTCAACAACACCAGCCGCTGGATCCGTGTCGGCGGCCTGTCGCTCCAGCCCTCGGAATTCGCCAAGATCGCCCTGGTGCTGTACCTGGCCATGATGCTGAGCCGCAAGGAGACCGACGTCAACAACCTCAAGAGCCTGGGGCTGCTCCTGCTGCCGGTGGTCTTCATGCAAGGGCTGATTCTCAAGGAGCCCGACTTCGGCAGCTTCATGCTCATCGGCGTCATCACCATGGTCATGCTGTTCGTCGCCGGCCTGCGCCTGAAGTATTTCGCGGCCGGCTTCCTGCTGCTGCTGCCGCTGCTGGCGCTGCTGATCCACGGCAGTCCCATGCGCCAGGACCGCATCCGCAGTTACCTGAACCCGGAGAACTACGCCACGACCCACGGCTTCCAGGCGACGCAGTCGACGTATGCCATCGGCTCGGGCGGGCTGTTCGGGCAGGGCATCGGCAACTCCACCCAGAAACTGTTCTACCTGCCCTACGCCTACTCGGATTTCATCTTCGCCATCATCGCCGAGGAACTGGGGTTCTTCGGCGCCCTGGCCGTCATCGCCCTCTTCATGCTCTATTACCTGCGCGGCATGGTCATCGCCCGCCAGGCGGACGATCCGCACACGTATCTCCTGGTCACCGGCCTCGTCGTGCTGATCGTGTTCCAGGCCATGATGAACGTTTCGGTGGCCGTCGGCCTGTTTCCCACCAAGGGCATCCCGCTGCCCTTCATCTCCTCGGGGGGAACCTCGCTGCTCGGCAGCCTGATCATCACCGGCATCATCCTCAACGTCTNNGCTCGGGCATGTCGGGCATCGCCGAAGTGCTGCACAACATGGGCTTCCAGGTCAGCGGCTCGGACATCGCCGAGAACGAGACGGTGCGCCGCCTGCGCGCCCTGGGCCTGCGCATCGCCATCGGCCACGATGCCGCCAACGTCGGCGACGCCGGGGCGCTGGTCTATTCCAGCGCCGTCACCGAGGACAACGTCGAGGTCGCCGAGGCGCTGCGGCGCAAGCTGCCCGTCATCCCGCGGGCGGAGATGCTGGCCGAGCTGATGCGCATGAAATTCTCCCTGGCCGTGGCCGGCACCCACGGCAAGACCACCACCACCTCGATGCTGGCGACCATCCTCACCCAGGCCGGCCTGGACCCCACCTACGTGGTCGGGGGCCGGCTCAAGGTCGCGGGCAGCGGCGCCCAGCTCGGCTCATCGCGTTACCTGGTGGCCGAGGCCGACGAGTCCGACGGCAGCTTCCTGAAACTGTTCCCCAGCATCGCCGTGGTGACCAACATCGAGAACGACCACCTGGAGTTCTACGGGCGCATGAAGACCCTGGTCCAGGCCTTCAGGCAATTCGCCGACAAGGTGCCCTTCTACGGGGCGGTGATCCTCAACCGCGACAATGCCAACGTGCGGCGCATACTGCCCCTGCTCCGCAAGAAGGTCATTACCTTCGGCTTCGGCGCCGGGGCCGACGTGCGGGCGCTGAATGTACGCGCATCCGGTTTCGCCTGCAGCTACCGGCTGGCCGTGGGTGGAAGCGAGTCCATCCGCGTGCGACTGAACGTCGGCGGCCGGCACAATGTGGCCAATTCGCTGGCCGCCATCGCCGCCGCCCTGGAAGTGGGGATCGACCTGGAGACCATCGCCGCCAGCCTGGCCGGCTTCACCCTGCCCGAGAGGCGCTGCCAGGTGCTTCATGACAGCCCCGGGCTGCTGATCATCGACGATTACGCACACCATCCCAGCGAGATCAGGGCCACGCTGCGCATGCTGCGCGCCGCCCGGCGCCGGCGGCTGGTCGCCGTGTTCCAGCCTCACCGCTTCACCCGCCTGCACCTGCTGATGAAGCAGTTCGCCGCGGCCTTCCGCCAGGCCGACCTGCTGGTGATCGCCGAGCTGTACACGGCCAACCAGCAGGAGATCGCCGGCGTCAACAGCCGGGCGCTGGCCGACAGCATCCGCTCCCGGGGCCAGAAGAACGTGCTGTACCTGGAGTCTTTCGAGCAGATCGGCGCTTTCCTGAAGCAGGAGCTGCAGCCGGGGGACAGCCTGGTATTCCTCTCGGCCGGCAACCTCACGCGCCTGGCCCATGAGTTCGCCGCGGCAATGGCGGCCGCGAAAGGATGAGAGGCGCCATGGACGGGCAGCTGAAGTTCGAAGCCGAGTTCTTCCGCAAGAACAACAACCTGACCGTGAGGCGGGAAAAGCAGATCCGCCTGATCCAGGTGCGCACGGTCCACCTGCTGCTGCTGCTGGTGCTGGCGCTGCTGGCCGCCCTGGTGATCTCGCGGGCGGCGAGCTACGTGCTCTCGTGCGAGGCCCTGCAGGTGCGCCAGTTCCGCCTGCGCGGCCAGCCCGTCTACGCCCGCGCCCAGGTCCGCGCCATCCTGAGCCGTCATGGGGGGAATATCCTGGCCATGGACGTGAAGGGCCTGCAGGCGCAGCTGCAGCAGGTCCCGGAGATCGCCGCCGTCTCCATCCGTCGGGCCCTCCCCGACACGGTGGAGATTGCTTTCACCCTGCGCCGCCCCTTCTACCGCCATTTCAGCAACGGCTCGTTCCGGCTGCTGGACGAGGCGGGACGCGAGCTGGGGCGTCAGGAACAGGCGCCGCCGGGACTGATCCCGCTGCGCGGAGACGAAACGGCCATCCAGGCGATCGCTCCTTTTGGCCGGGAACTGCGGCCCTTGCGCGAACGGATCGAGTACGTGGCCTGGGGCGAGCCGCGCGGCATGGAACTGAAGCTGCTCGACGCCGATGAAGTTTTTTACCCCGGCGAAAACGATTTTGCCGGCAGGATCGGCCAATATTTCCGCATCAAGGGCCGCCTGGGACTGGATGCCGGCGTGCAGCGCGTCGACCTGCGCATTCCCGGGCGGATCTATTTTGAATTGCACGAGGAACCACAGGGGGAGTCATGAAGAGCAACTACCTGGTCGGCATCGATATCGGCACCAAGAAGATCTGCACCCTGATCGCGCAGATCAAGACGGACGGGGAAAAGGAGGACGTGGAGATCATCGGCTACGGCGTGGCCGAGTCGCGCGGCCTGCGCAAGGGCAACATCGTCAACATGGAGGGGACGGTCGAGGATATCAAGAAGTCGATCAAGGACGCCGAGCTGACCGCCGGGGTGACGATCGAATCGGCCTACATCAACATCTCCGGCAAGCACGTCCAGAGCATCAACGCCAAGGGCAGCATCAACATCACCGGACGCAGCAAGGAGATCACCCGCGAGGACCTGGAGCGGGCCATCACCCATGCCAGCGCCATCATGCTGCCGGCCGACCGCGCCGTGCTGCACGTGCTGCCGCAGGAGTACATCGTCGATTCCCAGGACGGCATCAAGAACCCGGTGGGCATGGTCGGCACCAATCTCGACGTCTACATCCACATCATCACCGGCTCGCTGACCGCCACCAAGAACCTGCTGCTCTGCCTGAAAAAGGCCAAGATCAACGTCCTGGGCACGGTGCTGTCGCACATCGCCACCGCCGAGGCGGTGCTGACGCCGGACGAAAAAGAGCTCGGCGTGCTGTCCATCGACATCG
>DCVB01000025.1:0-2662 GCA_002327965.1 Candidatus Aminicenantes bacterium UBA2199
CAGAGCTTGTTGTCCTGCAGCCAGGGGATGTAGTCGCTGGGGCCGATGTGGATGTTGCGGCTCTCCAGCGTCTGGCCCATGATCGACTTGACGGCGCTGGTCTTGGAGATGCGCTTGTCGCGCAGCCGGGTCTGGTCCAGCATGTTCAGGAAGTCGGTGTTGCCTCCGGTATTGAGCTGGTAGGTGCGGTCGATCTTGATGCCGCGGTCGGTGAACAGCCGGGCCAGCACGCGGTGAGTGATGGTGGCCCCCAGCTGCGACTTGATGTCGTCGCCGATGATGGGCAGGCGCCGCATGGCGAAGCGCTCGGCCCATTCGGGCGAACTGGCGATGAACACCGGCATGTTGTTGACCAGGCCGACTCCGGCGTCGAGCGCGCACTGGGCGTAGAACTTGACCGCCTTTTCCGAGCCCACCGGCAGGTAGTTCATCATGACCTCGGCGCCGCTCTCCCGCAGGACGCGCACCACGGCGGCGCGGTCGGCCTGCTTCACGGCGGCCGGCTGGAATACGCAATCGGCATCGTAGTTCTTCATGTGACCGGCCACGCCGTCGAGGATGCGGCCCATGCGCACCTTCACTCCTATCCGGGGTACGTTCGGGCAGAAGACCTGGGTGCAGTTGGGCTTGGCGAAAATGGCCGCGCTGACGTCCCGCCCGACCTTGCGGCGGTCGATGTCGAAGGCGGCGACCACCTGGACGTCGCCGGGAGCATAACCCCCCAGTTTCCAATGCATCAGGCCGATGGCGTTGGCGGCCTTGTTGCCGCGGTAATAATGGATGCCCTGGACCAGGGCGCTGGCGCAATTTCCCACGCCCACGATTGCGATCTTTATCTTAGCCATTTTTCCTCATTTGGATCGGGATACAGTGCTTGGGGGAAAGAGAAACGATCGACGATGTTCCAACTCTCAAATCCTTCATGATGACAGCCATTTCGGAAGATGCATTTTAGCACAAATCCCGTTTTTTTCAAAGTATATGGGGCCTTGGCTGCCGGAGCAGTCCTCCCCCGGGCCATTACCCATCCGGAAAGTCAGGCGTCAAATGAACAACGAGAACTTGGACTCCGAGGCGTCGGCGATGAACGATGCGACGCCGCCGATCTGCACGCCGTCGATCAGGTCTTCCTTCCTGATCTCCATGACGTTCATGCTCATCTCGCAGGCGGTCAATTTCACGCCCAACTCCTGCGCCTGCTTGAGCATCTGCGGCAGCGGCGTGACCTTGCGGTTCTTCATCATTTTCTTGAACATCCAGCGCCCCATGCCGCCGAAGTTGAACTTGGAGGGGCCGAGGCGGTCGATGCCGCCGCGGTTCATCAGGCCGAGCATCCGGCCCATGAACCCCTTGCCGGTGAGATTGCCCTTCTGGATGGCCTTCAGCCCCCAGAAGGTGAAGAACATCGAGACCTGCATATCGAAGGCGGCGGCGCCGTTGGCGATGATGAAGGCGCCCATGACCTTGTCCATGTCGCCGCTCATAACCACGATGCTGGCTTTCTCGACGGGTTGTGCGTCGCTCATTTTATTTCCTCCTCGATTTTCTATTTGACTTGTTTTAACCCTGCAAACCACAGGGCGACCGGCCGGTAGACGACGTGGGCGAACTTGCTGAAGGGAAAGGTGACCAGCAGGTCGAAGACCACGACCAGGTGGAAAACCGCCGTGGCGTATGCGGCCATGGGCAGGCCCAGGAAGCGGAAGCCGACGATGACGAAACCGCTCAGCACCGAGAGCGCCAGCAGCAGCAGGAAAACCCAGTCGCTTGGGTGGGAATACCTGCCCACCGCGGTCTTTTTCGCCAGGCGCAGGTAGATGTAATACCCCAGGCCCAGCGAGCAGACGACGCCGGACACGGAGCCGACGACCAGCGACACCCAGCGCGGCCAATGGAGCCAGTGGAAGTCCACGGCGCCGATGATGATCGTGGCCAGGAACATGCCCATGAAGCCCCAGGAGACGGCCATGTGCGCCAGGCGCCGCCACTGACCGTCGTCGCATTCGCCGAAGCGCTTCTGCACGACCGACTCGCCCAGGGCCTTCCAGGCCGAGATGCCGGCCTGCCCGGCCTTCAAGGCGGCAACGCCGGCTGGAGGGGACGCCTGGGTCCCGACGTCCCGGTCTCTTCGGACCGGGAGCCCACTGCGCAGGTTGCGGTACAGTATCCACACCTGGATGGCGGCGACCAGGACGATGAACCCCACCAGCACGAGCCCGGCCCAGTGGATGGGATCGAGGGGGATGAACGACTGGAAATCGAACTCGCGGCGGTTCATCCCCGGGTCGATCGCCAGCAGGACCAGGACCAGCGCCACAGCGCTGAGCAGCAGCCAGGTGAAGACCGAGGCCAGCGACGAATAGATGGCGTCGGCCATCCGTCCCAGGGAGTATTTCCTGGTGGCGAAGCGGCGCAAGGCCATCATCAGGGCGGCGGGCTCGGCCTGGCGCGGGCAGGTCTCGCTGCACTCGCCGCAGTAGTAGCACAGCCAGGGCTCGGGGGCGGCCAGAATCCTCTTTTCCAGGCCCAGCATGGCGTAGCGGATCATGCGCCGCGGGAAGGAAGCATCTTCCTTGGAAAGCGGGCAGATGGCCGAGCAGGTGCCGCAGCTGTAGCAGGCCTCGAGGTCGAAGGCGCCCAGCTTCCTGATCTCGGCCAGGAC
>DCVB01000025.1:2667-2964 GCA_002327965.1 Candidatus Aminicenantes bacterium UBA2199
GCCCTGACCTTGTTGTAGCGCACGAAGCCCATCAGCCACCAGAGGGCGTCCGGCGCCGGGATGCCCAGGGCCAGGGCCACTTCGGGCACGGTCAACGGCCCCTTCTCGCGCAGCAGGTCGAGGACCCTGGCGCGCGCGGCGAATTCCTGGCGGGCGGTCTCGCGCTTGCGGCCGAGAATCTCGGCACTCTCGGGAAAGCGCTCGCGGCTGTTATCCTTCATAAGCAGCCTCCCGGGCCAGGACGTCGATCATGGCCTCGATCTGCTCGTCGGTATAGCCCTTCAGCTGGGTGGCGTC
>DCVB01000114.1 GCA_002327965.1 Candidatus Aminicenantes bacterium UBA2199
TGTTCCTTGTCCTCGACCTGCTCGAGGACGGCGTTCAGGTCGAGAAATTCATCCGCCTGCAGGTGACCATTGAGGGGCGGACCGAGTCGGAAGCGCGTGTCCCCGCCCTCTCCGGAAATTTCAACCTGGAAATGTACCACGCAGGCAAGCTCATCGGTTTCCGCAGGAAGCGGATGCAGGACCTGGTCAAGCTGACGACCGGGCCGGGGGCGCCGGCCGCCGATCCGCTGGCCGGCGCCTCGTTTCGTCCCCAACCTTCGGGCAACTCGGTCCCGGTGCTGGGACTGGCCATGGCCCTGGCCAGGCACCTGGCCGGAAAGAAAGCTGCAAAGCGGATTGAGTCTTTCAACGCGGAATCGCAAAAAAGATCTCTGTCCTTGACCATTGTCCGCCGGGAACCCGACGGACAGGAACGCGAGATCCCCATCAAGATCGAGTTGCACGTCGAATAAAAGATCGACCATTCGTGACGCGTAACGCGTCACGAATTCTTACTTAAGGCCGGATCGACAGCGAAAGCTTGAGCACTCCGCGCTCCTCGGCGGGCAGGAACCGGGCCGTGGGGTCCCAGCGCCGCTCCCAGTTCTTGTTGTAGATCAGGGCCACCTCATTGCCGGGAGCCAGCCGCCATCTCAGCCGGGCGCTCCAGCCCAGCAGCCGCGAGACGGTGTCGTACTGGATATAGTTCATGAAGCCCAGGTCGGGCGAAAGGAAAACGTCGGCCTTGAGCTGGAAGACGTTCTCGCTGAAGCGCCCTTCCGGCAGGCGGCCGCGGACCCGGTTGACGTCCAGCCCGAGGGTGGCATAGCCCCGGTACTTGAAGTTCAGGCCGATGCTCACGTCCTCGTAGTGCCCCGAGTAGAACTGGCCGAAGTCGATGCCGGAATCAAGCACCCAGGCCCGGTGCCGGGCGGTGCTGGCGTCGAACTTGCAATGGGTGAAATCGTAGGCGCCGGCGGGCAGCACCACCCCCGCAGCCACCTCGAAATCAAAGGGCAGGACATCGCGGTTGAAGGCGACTTCGACGCTGACGCTGCCGCCGCTCGCCAGGCGCAGGCTCAGCGGCGTGACCTCAAGCTGGCGGGTCTCCAGGCGACCGTCCAGGTCCCAGTAGAAATCGCCGCTGGCGTTGAAAAAGAACTGGCGCACGAGGTGGTTCAGGAACCCCGTTTGCGGGCGCGGCTGAAAGCCCACGCGCAGGTAGGCGGTCTGGATGCCGCGGCGCATCATGAAGCCCAGTCCGGGATCGAGCGCCTCCCCGTAGTAGGCGTAGGTGCTCTGGACGTCCCAGAGGTCGTTGGGGTAGTTGGCCCGGAAGCCGAAGCCCAGGTGGCTCCCCTGCTCGTGCTCGTTCCAGTTGTAGGCCGCCCAGGCGGCGAGGTTGAGGTTCTTGTCGCCGGCGAAGCGCGAGGTGGCGAAGCGGAAATCGGCACCGGCCAGGGTATTGCGTTCCCCAGTGGGGCTGCCGTTGGTGAAGATCATCCCCAGCTTGCTCTCGCTCAGGATGTCCTGGGTCACGCGCAGGGCGAGGAAATTCCTCCCCGGCAGGCCGGCGAACTTCTCGGTCTGCACGTCGAGAAAGGCCAGGTTGGTCCGGCCGACCTTGCCGAAGACCTTGCCGCCGAACAGGATCGGGACCTGCCGGCCCTGGTACAGGCCGATCTTGCGGCTGAAGAAGGGCTGAAAGCTGACGCTGGAACTGAACGTAAACGTCTCCGAACCCTCCAGGAAGAACATGCGCTTCTCGGGGAAGTAGATCGGGAAGCGGGTCAGGTTGATGCGCCGCTCGTCGGCCTCGGTCTCGGCGAAATCCATGTTGACGCTGACGGCGCCCACCAGGTTGGGGGTGAAGTTCTTGTAGATGTCGAAGCCGCCATCCAGCTCCCAGCGCGCCGCCCCGTTGCCGTGGTCATCCTGGACGCTGGCCAGGCCGTAGGGGCGGATGGTGATCCCCTTTCCCTGCCGGACGCCGGTGATGCCGGAAAGGGCGGCGGCGTCCATGGGGTTGTAGAAGTTGCTGTCACGGGCGGTGCCGGCCAGGCGCACGGTCTCCTGCTTGCGGGCGATGAAGCGCTCGATGTTGATCCCCCAGGAGGTCAGCCCGGGGTTGAAAGAGAGGGTCTTGAACGGGATGCGCATCTCGGCGCTCCAGCCGTTCCCGTCGATGCGGGCGGCGGCGTCCCAGATGCCGTCCCAGTTCAGGCTGGCCGATCCCGCCGCGGCCAGCCCCTCGGAGCGGGCGCCGCGCGGATTGACCGAGAAGAAATAGGCCGTGCGTTTGTCCTGGAAAGGGTCGAGCAGGACCCGCAGCACATCGTCGTTATCACCGCTGCCGCCGCCCCGGCCGTAATTGCTTTTGCCGCCGCTGCCGTCATGGGCCATCGAATGGGCCGCGATCTTCGCCGGCTCGCTGTCCAGGCAGCGGACGCCGATATAAAGGTTGGCGTCGTCATAGACGATCCGCAATTCGGTTCTTTCCGTGGGCTCCGTCCCGGGCAGGGGATCGGCCATGCGGAAAGCGGTGAAGGCGGCAACAGCCTGCCAGACGGGGTCGTCCAGGCGGCCGTCGATGGCGGGCCCCTGCTCGACGCGCACGGCCCTGACCTCGGCCGCGGCGGCGGGCAGGGCCAGGAACACCAGAAAAAAGATCATGGTTCTCGCCATCGGCGAACCTCTCTGTTACTGCGGGCGACCAGCGCGGAACATGCGTCCCGTCTTCATGATATGCCAGCGGCGCCCTTTTGGCAATCCGGAAACGGGCAATACGAAAAACCGCGGCAAAACGTTATCGCCTGCCGGTCGCCCTTTGAAAATAAATCGCCGGCGTTATATAGTGCCACCATGAAAAATCGGACCTTGCCCGCATGGTTCCTGTTCCTGGTTTTGCTGGCGTCGATGCTTCCCCTCCACGCCCAGGTCCTGCCCTTCGAAGTACTGAGGCTGAAGGATGGGATTCCCCAGTCGCAGATCACATCCCTGGCCCAGGACCGCGAGGGCTACCTGTGGGTGGGAACGTGGGGAGGGCTGGCCCGTTTCAACGGCAGCGAGTTCAGGAACTTTTTCATGCAGGACGGGCTGCACAGCTCCCGCATCCAGGAACTGCTGGCCGCGAGCGACGGCTCGTTGTGGGTGGCCTCCGCCGGCGGCGTTTCCCGCTGGCGGGATCATCGCCTGGAATTGCTCATCGATCCCGCCGTCGGTTCCGTCCGCTGCCAGGCACTGGCCGAGGATGCGCAGGGCAGGATCTGGTTCGGCACCGACAACGGCGTGGCCATTTTCGACGGGGAAAATTTCCAGCTCAAGCATCCGGGCGGGACCACCGGCCCCCAGGTTTACGACATTCAGGCCGATCGCGGGGGGGTGCTGGTCGCCGCCGTCAACGGCCTGTGGCGCTTTTCCGGAAACGAAGAGCCGCAGCGCCTGCCGCTGCCGCCCGGCATCGCCCCGGACAACCTTCGCGCCCTGGCCGTGACCGCCGAGGGGCTGTGGCTGGGAACGTTCAGCAACGGCGTCTGGCTGCGCAACGATTCGGGCTGGGCCGCCGCGCCGGGCCTGTCCCCGGCGGCGCGTTCCATTTTCCAGATGACCGTCCAGCCATCCGGCACCCTCTACATCTGCACCAACGGCAGTGGCATATTCGTGAAACGCCCGGGCCAGGCCGTGATGGAGCAATGGGGAACCGACAACGGCCTGCCGTCCAACGTGATCAATGACGCGCTGGAGGACCACGAGGGAAGCCTCTGGATCGGGACCTACATCGGCGGACTGGCCCGGCTCAGCGGCATTTCGGTGATCAACCACACGGAGAGGCAGGGACTGCCCAGCGCCTGCGTCTTCGGCATCTCTCCCGGGGATACCCCCGATTCGCTCTGGCTGGGGACCATGCGCGGTGCCGCCCATTACCAGACGCGGCCGCTGCCCAGGGTCATCGAAACCGTCCAGGCCAGGGACGGCCTGGACAACGAATGGATATGGAAGGTCCTGCGCACCGCCGACGGCATTCTCTGGTTCCAGACCGACACGTCCCTGCTCTACCGCCAGCCGGGAGATAAGACCATTCGCGGGCTTCCAGCCGCCTATCCTGCCATCTCTCC
Source organism: Candidatus Aminicenantes bacterium UBA2199 (assembly GCA_002327965.1). Classification (GTDB taxonomy): domain Bacteria; phylum Acidobacteriota; class Aminicenantia; order UBA2199; family UBA2199; genus UBA2199. The sequence goes on from DCVB01000114.1 coordinate 4,095, forward strand.
ATGGGACATGAACTTCGACAGCCAGGGGAATCTATGGATCTGCGGGGATTGGAGCGGCGGCGCGCTGGCCCGGCGCGACGCCAATGGCGATTGGCGCGTCTGGAACAAGACTCAGGCCGGCGAGCCGCTGCTGTTCGCATCCCGGGTCACCCGGCGCCAGCGGGGAGGCGTCTGGGTCGCCGCCCGGAACAAGCTGCTTGTTTTCGACGGCAGGACCCTGAGCGAACTGGCGGCTCCCTATCCCCTTTCCCAGGCCCACGCCATCTCCAGCATCTACGAGGACAGCCGCGGTCGCCTGTGGGCCGGCAGCGATGCCGGGCTCGCGGTGCTGGAAGCCGACGGAACCTGGCGCCAACTCAACGACCGCCCCGGTTTCGACAACCGCCACGTCTATTACATCGGCGAAGACTGGCAGGGGACGATCTGGATCAACACGGCGCACGGAGTTTTCCGGTTCTTCAAGGATTTCAGGATGGAGGCGTTCACCCCCGACGACGGACTGGCCGACTGGGAAACCAACGGCAACGGCTTCCACTGTGACCACCGCGGCGAGATCTGGATCGGTACCGTCAACGGCCTGTCGCAGTATATTCCCGCCAACCGCAGACCCAACACCGAGCCGCCGCGGCTGATGATCGAGAAGGTGAGGCTGCCGCAGCGCACGGAGGAATTCCCGCGTTTTCTGGACCTGGCCTGGAACGAACGCACGCTGGTGTTCAACCTCGCCATCCTCTCTTTCCGCAACCGCAACCGCACCGCTTTCCGCTACCGCCTGGACAGCATCGAGAACGAATGGCAGCAGGATGACAAGAATGCGCGGGAACTCCGTTACACGAACCTCCCCCCGGGGGAACAAGAACTGCTGCTGCAGCCGGTCAACGAGTCGGGCGTATGGGGCGACGTCGTCAGCCTGCCGATCCGCGTGCGACCGCCGTTCTGGATGACCCTGGGGTTCCGCCTGGCGGTGCTGCTGTTCCTGCTGGCCGCCGCCGTTGGCGCCTGGCGCTGGCGCACACTGCTGCTAAGGCGGCGCAACATCGAACTGGAAAAGGAAGTAGGCAAGCGCACCGCCGAGCTGGAGTACCTGGCCACCTACGACCCGCTCACCGCCCTCTTCAACCGCCGCGCCATCCTGGCCTTCCTCGAACGGCAGCTGCGCCCCGAGCGCGGCAGCAACCGCCAGCTGGGCTGCATCATGATCGACCTCAACCGCTTCAAGCAGGTGAACGACACCCTGGGCCACGCAACCGGCGACCAGGTGCTCAAGGACATGGCCGCCGGGATCCAGGAGTGCCTGCGCCAGGGCGACGCCCTCGGCCGCCTGGGCGGCGACGAATTCCTGGTCGTGCTGCCCGGCGCCGATGCCGA
>DCVB01000033.1 GCA_002327965.1 Candidatus Aminicenantes bacterium UBA2199
ATTGGAATTTGGAATTTGGGATTTGTTTGTTATTTGGTGCTTGGGATTTGGAATTTAAGTCTTCGTATTGCCTCTTCGCTTCCCGTAAACCGTAAACCGTCCACCGTAAGCCAAGTTCTGTCAATCTCTTCTTTATAACGCGCGGGCAGGGTTTTGTGATACAATGCCCTATGGACAACAAGATCGATCTCCATCTGCACACGCTGGTATCCGATGGGCACGGTATGCCCCTGGAAATGCTGGACGCGGCTCATGCGGCCGGCCTGAAGCAGGTTTCTTTCACCGATCACGACGCCCTGGGCGCCTACCGCCATTGGGGCGACCTGTTCGTTCCCGCCGCAGGACTCGGTATCGAGCTCATCTCCGGAATCGAGCTGGACACGAATTACCGCGATGAGGAGCTTCACTTGCTGGGTTACGGCTTTGACCTGGCCGACAAGGCGCTGAACGAGCGGCTGCGCCTGGTGCAGGGCCTGCGGCGGCAACGCGTGCTGCGCCAGCTCGAGGACATCAACCGCTACTTCGGTCGCAAGGTCGTCGACCGCAAAAAAGTCATCCTGCCGCAGCGCGATTCGCTGATGAAGCCGCACCTGGTCCATGCCATGCTCGACGAGGGGCTCTTTCCCGACTACCGCGAGGCCGCCAGATGGCTCTCGGCCAACGCCCAGGTCCCCATCCACGTCCCCAAGCTCCCCATGGCCGACGCCATCCGCATGATCGTCCGGGCCGGCGGCGAGGCGGTCCTGGCCCACCCCGGCTACATCATCGCCGAGACTTCCATCCAGCTCGAAGAGATGCTCGGCGAGCTCGTCCCCTTCGGCCTGGCCGGCATCGAGGTCGATTACCCTTATTACCAGGAGAGGGAACCGGCGCCGGCCTTTCCCGACAAGGCCGCCGAAAGTTCCATGGTCGAGAAGCTGCGCGCCCTGGCCGATCGCTTCCGCCTGAAAAAGACGCGCGGGTCCGACGCCCACGATGTCGAGGCCCTGATGAAATACGCTTCCAGTGACAGTGTCAGTGTCAGTGACAGCAGGAAATGAAAGCAATCGGTTGACGGTTTACGGTTGACGGGAAGAGAAGAAGCAATCGTAAGACTTAAATTCCAAATCCCAAATTCCAAATGACAAACAAATTCCAAGCTCCAAATTCCAATTTCCAAAACGAAAGCCCTTTCAGCGCTTTTTCTCCATAAAGTGTTTTTTCTTACTTTAAACTTTTTACTTTGAACTTTAAACTTTTGCCTTTGTCTTGCCCTACGCCTTCCGCCCTGAACCTTACGCCGATTTCCGCCGACTCCTTGCACTCGCGCTCCTGGCCAGATCGAATTCCTGCAGGATCGCATCGGAAGGCGCGGGCGTCAGCTTGGACACAGCGACGATCACGAGGCAGGAGAGGGCAAATGCCGGCAGCAGCTCGTACAGGTCGAGCATGCCGCCCAGGGGCCTGATCAGCAGCTTCCAGATGAAGACCATGATGCCGCCGGAGACCATGCCGGCCAGGGCGCCGGCATGCGACGTCCTTTTCCAGAACAGCGAGAAGAGCATGACCGGGCCGAACGTCGCGCCGAACCCGGCCCAGGCGAAGGAGACGACCTGGAATATGACCGATGCGCTGTCCAGGGCGATGGCGGCTCCGAGGGAAGCGATTGCCACCAGCGTCAGGCGCGAGACGCGCATCACCTGCCGGTCGGAAGCCTCCCGGCAAAACAGCCGCTGGTAGATGTTCTTGGCCACGGCCGATGAGGCGATCAGCAGGTAGGAGTCGGACGAGCTGATGGTGGCGGCCAGGATGCCGGCCATGGCGATGCCGGCCAGCAGCGGCGGCAGCAGGCGGGTGGCGATGAGGATGAAGATGCTCTCCGCCGCCGCGGGGGTCAGCAATTCGGCGGGATAGAGCGCCCGGCCGATCAGCCCGATGGCGACGGCCGCCGCCAGCGAGACGAAGCACCAGGAGACGGCGATGCGCCGCGAGGCGACGAGCCGCTTCGGGTCGCGGATGGCCATGAAGCGCAGCAGCACCTGGGGCATGCCGAAGTAGCCCAGCCCCCAGGACAGGATCGAAAGCACGGCCAGGAAGGAATAGCCGGAGGCGGCACCGAACAGAGGTCGGCCCGCGGCGACGGCCTGGGCGCCGTCGGCCAGCCGCGGTGTCACCGCTGCCAGCAGCTCCAGGAATCCCGGGATGTTCCCCAGGTTGGCGACGACCTGCGCCGGGCCGCCGGCGGCGAGGGTGCCGATGGCCAGCATCGCCACCAGCGCCGTGATCATGACCAGCGCCTGCATGAAGTCAGAGGCGCTCTCGGCCAGGAAGCCGCCGACCAGGGTGTAGAGGACGACGAAGACGGCGCCGGCGAGCATGCACAGACGGTAATCGACGGCGAAAATGGATGAGAACAGCTTGCCGACGGCGACGAAGCAGCTGGAGGCGTAGACGGTGAAGAAAACCAGGATGAACAGGGCCGAGACGGCCATCAGCGCCTTTTTCCTCTCGTGGAAGCGGTTGGAGAAGAAGTCGGGGATGGTGATGGCGTCCCCGCTGACCTGGGAGTAGGCGCGCAGCCGCGAACTGACCAGGCGCCAGTTGACCCAGGTGCCCAGCCACAGGCCCAGCGCCGTCCAGAAGGCTTCCGCGGCACCGCTCCAGTAGGCGACGCCGGGCAGGCCCATCAGCAGCCAGCCGCTCATGTCCGACGCCTCGGCGCTCATCGCCGTCACCCATGGGCCCAGGGAGCGGCCGCCGAGGAAATAGTTCCCCGAGCTGGCGTTGGCCCGCCGGGCGTAAAAGAGGCCGATGGCGACAACCATCGACATGTAGGCGCCCATGACGATCAACAGCTGGGAGGATGCTTGCATGGACCCATTATAGCAAAGCGCCGGACGATAGGGCAGGGGGACGAGCTCAAGGAGTCGGTGGAAATCGGCGTAAGGTTCAGGGTGGAAGGCGCACGGCAAGACAAAGGCAAAAGTTTAAAGTTCAAAGTAAAAAGTTTAAAGTAAGAAAAAACACTTTATGGAGAAAAAGCGCTGAAAGGGCTTTCGTTTTGGGAATTGGAATTTGGAGCTTGGAATTTGTTTGTTATTTGGTGCTTGGGATTTGGAATTTGAGTCTTCCGATTGCATCTTCTCTTCCCGTCAACCGTAAGCCGTCAACCGTTAACCGATTTCTTCCATTCTCTTCTCTTAAACCGATTTCAATTGACGACAGCCACCGTCAATCGTAAACCGAGTTCATTGTTTTTGCCTTATTCCTTTACCCCCTGTCTCTTTACCTATATAATGATCCCATGGAACATCCATCCCTGAACGACCCCAAACAATTTCCCAACGACAAGCTGCTGGCCCGCCTTCTGGGCAAGGCCTTCCCCGCCTGGAGCGCTTTCCAGGCCATGCTGAGGAAATGCGACCCGCGCCTGGCCGGCGAGTGGCGCTTTTACAACGACGGCAAAAGCTGGCTGTTCAAGGTCACGCGCCACACGACGACGGCCTGCTGGGTTGCCGTGTGGGACAAATACTTCTCCGTCGCCTTCTACCTGAACACCCGCGCCGAGGAGCTCGTCCGCAACAGTTCCCTGGACAACGCCCTCAAGCAGGGCTTTCTCCATCCCGTCGAAGCCAACAAGTTCCGCTCCATCCGCGTCGAAGTGCGCAAGAAATCCGACCTGAACGCGGTCGAGGAATTGCTGGAGATCAAGCTGAAGGTGAAATAAAAGAAGCGAACTCGGTGGACGGATTTCGGCAGACGACAGGAATAAGGCAAAAAGCAGCCCGTCGTTTCTTTTTATCTCATCACTTATCACTCATCACTTATCACGCTTCCCTGGGTGGTTGACCAACTTAATTCCCCGCTGTGGGCGGGACGAGGCCAAAGCCCATCGGCATCAGCATCTCCAGCATGTTGAAGACGACGATCTCCTTCTTGAACTTTCCGTCCTGCAGGTAGTCGATGGACAGGCCGGTGACCTGGACCTTCCTGCCGGTGGCGGGCAGCGTGATGTCGGGGGTCACCATGGGGCCGTTATGCGTCGCCGTGAGCGTCCAGACGGTGGCGATCTTGTCGCCCTGCACCACCACCTCGGGGAATGCCATGACCATGTCGGGAAACATGGTGCGCGTGTTCTCGATCCATTTCCGGATCCCCTCGTGGCCGACATAGGGCTCAGGGCTTGAGCTGGTCAGGGCCACGCAGTCGGCCGTGTAAAGCTGCGGGATCAGCTCCAGGTCGGGCTTGTTCCACATCTCCAGCACCTTGTCCAGCAGCACCTGGGCCTTCTTCTCGCAGGCTCCCTTTTCGACCGCCTGCTGGCCGCCCAGCATGAAGCAGGCCAGGAATACAATGAACACCAATGCCATTAGTTTTTTCATCGTCGTTTCCCCCTCCTCCTAAACAGGATACCCCTATTAGAATCCACAGAAAAATGATTGTCAAGCTGCAGGGAGCAAAGGAAGAGAAGGTGAAGCGATGCTGGGCATTCAACCCAGGGTGAAACGTGCAGGGTGAGAAAATGAGCTCGGTTTACAGTAGACGGTATACGGTATTTGGCAAGAAAAAGGCAAAAGAAAAGTAGCTGATCGTCCATTCTTCCCTCATCACGTATCACTCATCACTGATCTCATCCCTGCTTTTCCCGTAAATTTCCAGTATTCCACCTGGATTTTTTACCTGCTCAGCCAGTAGAGAACAACGCCGGCCAGGAGCAGGAGCAGGAAGAGCGCCGCGATCAGTGTGGTGCGCCTCCCGGCCCGTTTGCGCGCCCGCTTGCAGCGCGCCGCCGCCTGTTCGTCGAACGCAGCCAATGCGCTTTCAATCTGCAGCAGCCAGGCATCGAGGCGCGCCCATTGCCGCCAGGAAGCGAGCAGCCAGAGCAGGGGCCCGCCGGCCACCAGGAAGATCAGGTTCACCAGTTTCCCGGAGCTGCCCGGGTTCAGGGCCAGGTAGGCCAGGACATAGATCTGGAATGCCAGCGCCGGGGTCGCGCCCAGAAGCAGGGCCAGGGCCGGACGGCGGCGGCGCCAGGAATCCAAGTCGCTCGCCAAGCCCTGAGCCAGGGGCAGGGGAGTGTTCTGCCCGCTCCAGCCGGAGCTCCAGGCCAGCTGGGCAGCGCCCAGGACGGCCCCCAGCAGCGAGAATCCCACCGCCGCCCAGGCGGCGGCGTTCATCCTGCCGGCAAGGAGCGGCAGCGCGGCTCCCAGGACCAGCAAAACAAGCAGCTTCATCCAGCCGTCCAGGCGCACGCGGCGCCTCAGGCGCGCGGTTTCCGATCTTCCCGCCGCCGCATCCGGCAACGGCGCCTTCGTGGGACTGACGGCGCCGGCGTTCTCCTGCAGCCACAATTCGCGCAGATCGTCCTGTTCGCTGTTCATCCTTCCTCCTTGCCCGCCAGCATGGCTTTCAGCCTGGCGCGGATCCGGTGCAGGCGCACGCCGGCGGCATTGGCACTGATGCCGGCCACCTCGGCGACCTCCTCCGGGCCGCAGCCCTCGAGCATCAGGTAGGCCAGGGCCCGCTCGCCGGGCGCGAGTCGTGCCAGGGCCCCGTGCAGCGCTGAGCGGCGCCGGTCCTCGCGGCCGCCGGGTGGCGGAGCCGGGTCGGGAACATTTTCGGCATGATCCAGTGAATCTGGGCGCAATCTCCTGTGACGCCTGCGCTGGAAGGTCAGGGCGGTGTGCAGGGCGACCTGGTACATCCAGGTGCTCGCCTTGGAGCGGCCGCAGAAGCCGGCCAGCGAGCGCCACCATTGCAGGCGGATCTCCTGCTCCAGGTCGGCGGCGTCCTCACCCGGCGGGGTGTAGAGCCGGGCGACGGCCGGGGCGATCCGGCCGTGCCGGCCCACGAGGTCAAGATAGATCTCCTGCCTTTGCCTGTCCGCGACTTCGCCCATGACCCTATTCTACCCCGGCGCGCGTCACGCTGGAAGTCCTGGGTTCAGGACATGAAGAACACGGCCATGCCCAGCAACACCCCGGCGCCGATGGCGACGCCGAGCGCCAGGCGTGTCCGCTGCGTCAGCGGCTTCCGCCCGCGCAGTACCAGCCAGACGATGAGCGCGGCGGTCACCCCCCCGCCCAGGTCGCCTCCCTCCAGCCCCGTCCAGGCGATGATCCCGGGGTACAGGAAATAGACCAGGGCGGCGAAGGCCAGCAGGGCCGCAACGCCGGCCGCCGTCAGCCAGTTTTTCGACTTCTCGTTCATGGTTCCTCCTTTGCATCGCGGCCGCCGCAAGCAGCCGCCTTCAACCCATGAGTCGCCGCCGGAGGGATTTCCTTACATGCGAAATGCGATTTTCCTGACTCCGGTGTCAGTTCCAGCAGAACATTCACAAGAACTCAGCGTGCGTGTGAATGTGGCGGGAATCCTGGACTTACCGTCAACCGTGAACCGGTTGCCGTGAACGCCCTGGCGACCTAATGCACTCTCCACAGGTAACTGACCTTGAAGAACAGGCTGTTCCTCATGTTGAGCAGCCGGCCGCTGCCGGGCTGCCAGCTGTCCTTTTGCCACTCCCGGTTCTCATAGAGCGACCCGTAGCCCAGGTGGACGACCGTGCCGGGGATCAGCGTGAAGGAGGCCAGCAGGTCGGTCGCCAGGTCGCGCTCGTAGTCGTTCCAGCGCAGCGCCCCGCGCACCAGGAAATGGCGGTTGAACTGGTAGGCGGCCGTCAGGTTGGCGATGTTCAGGTCGTATGCTTTTTCGCCGCCGTCGGCCCGGCGGCGTTCCAGAGCGTCGTGCAGCAGTTCCAGGCTGACATGGGTGCGCACGCCGGGCTGGATGACGGCGGCCAAGCTCAGCGTCTGCCCGCGCCCGGCAAAGGCGGCCAGGGAGTCGTAGTAAATGCGGTCGCCGAGGTTGACGGTGCCCTGCAGCGAGAGCCAGGTCCAAGGCCGTACGGCGGCCATGGCGTAGACGGAGTTGCGCCGGAAGCTCGCGCCGTTCCAGGCTTCCCGGCCCTTGCGGACCTCCAGTCTCAGCGTGCCGTTCCAGCGAGTATAGAGGTTCACCCCGACCCGCAGCAGCCGGTCGTCCATTCCCGTGCCGGGATCGTGGAGCAGCGAGCCGCGCACGTAGGGCTGCACGCGTTTCACCCAGGCGGCGAGAGGTTTCTTGCGCGGCGTCAGGTTCGGCCCCAGCAGGAACTGCAGCTGCTCGAAGTCGCGGCGCATGAGGAACGAGGAGGCCATGGCGAAGTCGCCGCTGTAGCGCTCGTAGGCCAGCAGGGCGTCCAATGCCGGCACCCCGTACTGCAGCATGGCGTTCACTCCCGTGCCGGTCTCCGTCGTCGCTGCGCCGGAAAATTGCGAGCTGCTGACAAGCCCCGATGCGGTCAGGCGGAAGTTGTCGAAGAAGCGGTACTGCAGGTCGGCGCCCAGGACGCTGTTCCGGTCGTCGCCGGCATAGCGGCCGCTGTAGAGCATGCCGATGGAGTTGTCGCTGCCCAGCGAGCGCTTGAAGCGGGCGATACTCCATAACGCATGGTCGCCGCCTGCGTCCGTTCCCGTCAGGCGCTCGTCGGCCGCCAGCACCGCGAACAGGTTCCTGCCGGCGGTGCCGCTCACCTTGGCCGCCCACAGCGGGTCGGCGATGTTGCGGCTGTAGACCGCCGCCGACATCATGCCGCCCGACACCAGGCCGAAGTCGATGGCGTTCGTCCCCTCCATGAAGAAGGGGCGTTTCTCGACGTAGAAGACGGGGTAGCGCTGGTTCACCTCCACCTGGAAGGCGTCGCTCTCCACCTGGCTGAAATCGGGGCGGATCGTCGCCTCGGCCGTGACCGACGAGGTGACGCCGTACTTCAGCGAAACCCCCAGGTCGGCATTGGTCCCGCCTTCCCATTCGCGGTCACGGGTACGCGCACTGTCGCGGTTGAGGGTGAAATTGGGCAGCACTTCGAGCATCAGCCCCTTGCGCAGGTTGCGGTACTCGATGGCGGTCATGGCGTTGAACTGCGATTCGCCCGCCTTCAGCTCGGGCCAGGCGCCCATCGCCCCCAGGCGGGTCGCGTGGCGCATGAAGATGACGCCCATGCGCACCCGCTCGCCGCTCTTGTAGCGCAGGCTCTCCAGCGGGATGGCCATCTCCACGATGTAGCCGTCCTCGACGATGCGGCCGGCGCTTTCCCAGACGTAGTCCGGGGAGGAGTCGAAGTTGGCCCCGTCCACGGCCGAGGTCAGGCCGTCGGTCTGGCAACCGCTGGGGTTGACGTAGAACTCGACGCTCGACTGGCGGTTGTCCAGGGGGTCGAGGACCACGCCGATCCAGTCGTCGCCGCTGCTGTTGTCGTGTCTGGCGATCGAGGTCTTGATCTGGCCGGGCCGGTCGTCATGGCATTTGAAGGCGAAATAGAGGTTTTGTTCGGAATAGGCGGTCCAGATGTCGGTGACCAGGCCCAGGGGCCGGCCGACCATGGGGTGGAAGGTGACGAATTCCCTGGAGATGGGCTGCCGCTGCCATACCTCCTCGTCCAGGACGCCGTCGATGCGCACCGGCGTTTCCACCGCGCGGGAAATGATCAATTCATCTTCAGTGGCGGCCGGGATCAACCCGCAACAGCCCGGCAGGATCAGCAGCAGCAAGGTCGCAACTCGCGAGCGAAGCATGTTTCTCTTCCTCCTGATGGCGCAGTGCCCATTCTACGTTCAACAGGGCAGGGGAGTTTATTGCGTTATCGTGTCAGTGTCAGTGCCAGCAGGAAATGTATTCGAAATCCATTATCAGAAGCGATGCCGCCAGGAAACCAAGGCGCTTTCCACCATGGCGTGAATCGCGGGTACGGTCGCGAACGGTCCGGACTTTTCTTGACGGAGCGGCGGGGCAGGAGTAGAATGGTTCGTCGCGTTTACAGGCAGAGCCACCAGGCGTGGCACGCCCAGGTCGACCGCGATGCCGGCAGGTTTCACCTTCAGCGGAACGCGCTCCGATTTTTGCTCCAATTCCCGGGCAAAACGGTGCTTTGAACGTATAAAGCGATTAAGGAGGCTTGCATGGACTATGTTGCTAACCGCCCCGTCCTGGGGGGCACACAGTGAAGCGGCGGCTGTTTCCTGCTGCCGCTGTTTTGCTGGCGGCGGCAGGATGGCTCGCGGGACAGGCAATGAACGCGCGCATCGACGGCTACGTCCAGGACGAGGATGGGCGCTTCCTTGCCGGCGTCGAGGTGACGGCCATCAACGTGGTCAACAACGCCGAGACGAAAGCGGTCAGCGAGAAAGGGACCGGAGGATTCCGTTTCCTCGGCCTGGCTCCGGGAACCTACCAGGTCAGCTGCGACCTGGAGGGATACGAATCGTACGCAGCCGGCGGCATCCGCCTCTCCGCCGGCCAGTCGACCATCCTGCGCGTCAAGCTCAAGCGCCTGCCCGGCACCGAAGCCCCGCCGCCTGTGGCCGAGCCCCTGGAGGACGCCGTGGGCCCCTGGAAAAGATGGCAGGTCGAGCTGGCCATCGGCGGATTCGCCAATGAGCCCGTTGACCTGAACCTTTTTGTCGATCGCAACCAATGGCTCACCAAGGAGCGGTATTTACTGTACATGAAGGATCCGCGCTTCGTCCAGATTAGCTTTATCGGCGGCGGCTGGGGAGTCATCCATAAACTGTCCAGCCGGTGGCCGCTGACCTTGCGCCTGCGCCTGCGCGTCAACCGCATGCTTTCTTGGGCCGTTGGCATTGATTGGACCGATGAGCAGCGCCGATCCCATTACCTCAAGGACGTCGCCTTCAGCCATCTCGATGCCGGGACGCGCTTCGATGTCACAAACGATATCAACGGCTTCCGGCTGGGGCTGAAAACCCTCTTTCCCCATCTGGGAGCGCAGGCCACCCTGCCGCTCAACTCTTTCGTGAGCCTCGCGGGCTTCCTCCATGCCGGCTGGGCGTTCGTCGAATGCCGCCATGCCTCGACGCGCCGCTTCCAGGACGGTTTTACCGGCGAGGACCGTTTCTACGAGGTCGCCATGAGCGGCAAGGGAAACGGCCCGGGCTTGGAAGGCGGGGCCAAGTTCGAGTGTACCCTGTGGCGCGGCCTCGGCCTCTTCGTCGAGGGAGTCTATCAGTGGTTCCGGGTGCGCGACGTGAGCGGCGAGCAGTTTTTATCCGAGACCATTCTGGATGAGGGAGCGCCGGCGTCCGGCGCCGCGGTCAGCGAGACCAGAAGGGGCCGCTGGCGCGTCACCGACAACGCCAATGCCTGGCCGTTGATCCCGCCCGCCGATATGGCCGAATTCTACCGGCCGTTCTCCCTCGACCTCGGCGGCATCGGCTTCCGCATCGGTTTGCTTTTCCGACTCTAGGGCTGAGGGCGGGACATGTTTGTATGTAAAAATGGTAACATCGGAGTCAGGTTTCGATACGGGTCGTGACTGCCATTCAATGGTGAATGCCGAGATCTGAACCCTCGCCGCGCATTCGCTTTTTGCCGCACATCTTCGCATGTTGCCGGACACTCCTCACTATTTGCAGCCACCCGCCTATTGTGCTACATTCATGGCGAGCGCGCCCCGGCGCCAAGGAGGTTTCCATGCCCGAGATCCTCGGCGTAAACGCTTTCATCGCTTACCCGGCCTTGATTTTCCTTGCCATGTGGCTGCTGCGGTCGATCCGGCGGCTCTACGAATATGAGCGCGGCGTCGTCTTCACCCTGGGCAAGTACACCGGCACGCGCGGCCCCGGCCTGACCCTGATCATCCCCATCCTGCAGTCGATGCGCGTGGTCGACATGCGCCTCAAGACGGCCGAGATCCCGCGCCAGGAGGTGATGACCCGGGACAACATCCCCATGCTGGTCAACGCTGTGGTCTACTTCAAGGTCATCAGCCCCGAGGACGTGATCAACAAGATCGAGAACCATGTCTATGCCATCCGCCAGTACACGCAGGCGGCGCTGCGCGACGTCATCGGCAACGGCGAGATGGACTTCGTGCTCACCGAGCGCGAGCAGATCGCCGAGAGCATCAAGAAGATCGTCGACGCCGAGACCAGCGGCTGGGGCGTCGACGTCGAGTCGATCAAGATCCAGG
>DCVB01000109.1:0-7888 GCA_002327965.1 Candidatus Aminicenantes bacterium UBA2199
CGTTCTTCCTTGTCACGCGTCACGCGTTACGCGTCACGAAGATCGTTCCGAAAACTAGTCCCACTCCAACACATAATCCGTCAAATGCGCCGTGTCGTTCAGCCGGGCCAGGACGAAGCCGCGCACGTCGTCGTGGATCAGGACGGTCAGCGAGGCGTTGTCCAGGTGGAACTTCCAGAACCACTTCTCGCCCAGGCCGAGGGCCTCGGCCAGCAGCGCCTTCAGGACGGAGCGGTGCGAGACGACGGCGATGCGCTCTTCGGCGGCAGCGGCCAGCAAGCCGTTGAAGGCGCGGGTCCGCGCCTTGACCGCGGCCAGCGACTCACCGCCGGGGAAGGCCATGCGCTCGGGCTCTTCCAGCCAGCGCCGCCACAGCTCCGGCTCCTCGGTTGCGATCTCCTTTTTCCGGCGCCCGGCCCAGCGCCCCAGGTCGAGGTTGTTGACCAGCTCCTGGAGCTCCAACTCGCGGCCGGGGAAACAGATGGCCGCCGTCTGCGCCGCCCGTTGCAGCGGCGAGGAGATGACGCGCTGCACGTCCAGGCCGGCGAAGCGCTCTCGGAGCTCCTGCGCCTGCTTGATGCCGACGGGGCTCAGCGGCACTTCGCCGCGGCCGCGGAAGACGCCGTCGCGGTTGGCCTGCGTCTCGCCGTGGCGGATGAGGTAGATGGTCTTCATGACAGCGCGATGTGCGCCAAGCGGCTGCGCACGGTGATGCGCCGGCGGCCGTCAGCGGCCTCGTCGACGGCGACGGCGATGGCCTGCGGCAGGGCGAAATAACCCTCGTCCAGGTACTGCGCCCATTCCACGGCCAGCACTCCGGCACCGATGCATTCATCGATCGGGTTCTCCAGCGCTTCCGGCATCGCCCCCAGCCGGTAGAGATCGAAATGGAAAAGGTCGAATTTTCCGCAGTAGAGGTTCATCAGCACGTAGGAGGGGCTGACCACCTCGGAGGCGGGGATGCCCAGGGCCGCGGCCAGCCCCTTGATGAAGACAGTCTTGCCCGCCCCGAGCTCGCCGCTGACCAGGACGATCTCCTCGCCGCGCAGTTGCCGGCCCAGGCGCTCGCCCAGGGCCAGGGTTTCCTCAGCCAGCGAGGAAAGGAGAGTGAAAGTCATTGATCTTCAGAATGCTTTTCGGGATGAAGCGGATGATGTCGCCGGCGGTGAGACCGGTTTCGCCGAACTCGCGCGCCGCCAAATCACCGGCATAGCCATGAAGGAAGACGGCGGCGGCCAGGATGAGCTCCAAGGCATGCTGGGGGTAATGCTGGGCGATGAGGCCGGCGATCATGCCGCCGAGGACATCGCCGCTGCCGGCCGTGGCCATGCCGGGGTTGCCGGTCGGATTGACCCAGACCCGTCCCTGGGGGGAAACGGTCAGCGTGTGATGCCCCTTGAGAACGAGGTAGACGCCCTGCCGCAGGGCGAACTCACGGGCCAGGTGCAGCCGGTCCTGCTGGATGTCACGCACGGCCTTGCCGACCAGGCGGGCAAACTCGCCGGGATGCGGCGTCAGCACCAGCGGCCGCTGCCCGCGCCCGCACAACAAGGGGGCTTGGCCGTCGAGAACGTTGATGGCGTCGGCGTCGAGGACCAGCGGCGATCTCGCCTTCTGCAGCAGCATGGATACCACGCGCAGGGTGTCGGGGTTCACGCCCAGTCCCGGTCCGGCCAGGACGCAGGAAAATTCGTCGAGCCTGGCGTTGACCTCCTCGGGATTCCTGAAGGGCAGGGTCATCACCTCGGGATGGGCCAGGACCGAAATGTCGCGATTCTGCGGCGGCACGGCGGCGGTGCAGAGTCCCGCTCCCGCGCGCAGCACGGCATAGGAGGCAAGAATGCCGGCGCCGGGCTTTTCCGCTGATCCGGCGACGACCAGCGCGTGGCCGAATTCGCCCTTATGGGCCGCCCGCGGGCGCCGGGCCAGCAGCGCCTTGAAATCCCCGGGCTCGGTCAGGCGCATGTAGTACCGGTCATTGTCCTCCAGGTCGCGCGGGATACCGATGTCCACGACGCGGATCCGGCCGCAGTCGGGACTGCCGTCGGGGTTCAGGTGGGTCCATTTCAGCGCGTGCAGGGCGGCGGTGATCCGGGCACGGACATGGACGCCGGCAGCGGGGGGGAAGTTCTCGCCCAGCCCCGAGGGGATATCCACGGCGGCCACGGGCATGGACGATTGATTGACCGCTCTGAAGGCCTCGGCAAACAGACCGGCGCGGACCGGCTGGTTCAATCCGGTGCCAAAAACGGCGTCGACCAGGAAGGTCTCCCCTGTTTCGCAGGCCGCCAGGGCCTTTTTCAGTGCGGCGGCCGAGCTGACCAGCCCGGGGGCGGCCCCCGCCTCCAGCAGCCGGTCGTAGTTCGTCCTGGCCTCGGGACCGAGGTCGCCGGGACGGGCCAGGAGCAGGACGCGCACGTCGTATCCGCGCTCCAGCAGCAGGCGGGCGATGGCCATCCCGTCGCCGCCGTTGTTGCCCTTGCCGGCCAGCACCAGACAGGCGGGATAGCGGTTGCGCGGGAAAACCGCGGTGAAATGATCGCAGCAGGCAACAGCGGCGTTCTCCATCAGGGTGAGGGCGGGAATGCCCCGCTGGTCTATGGCGGCGCAATCGATCTCGCGCATCCAGGAATTGAGCAGGACCTTCATCACTTCCCGGTTTTTTTCTTCGCCTTCTTTTCCTTATTGCCTGCGGCCTTTTCCGGCTTCGCGGCATCCTTTTTGACGATCTCGTCAAGGACGCTGGCCAGGACGCCGCCGAAAGCCCCCTCGTCCTTGTAGGCGACCTTGACCTCCTTGACCGGCTCTTTCTTCATTTCGACGTCCTTGGTGTCGGCGGCCTCGATCAGGTCCTCCTGCAGGATCTGCTTCTTGCTCTCGTCCAATTCGATCTTTTCTTCCAGAATCTTCTTCTGGCCTTTCTTGGCCGTCTTGGCGGGTTTTTCGGACGTGATCTTGCGCTTCTGCTTCTTGGCCGCATCGGGCTTGGCCGGCGCTGCCGCGAACGACGCCTCGGCTTTGGGGAAATCCTCCTGGCCATAGGGCTTGCGGGCGGAGCGCGGGGCGGCAGCGCTCTCCTGGGCGGCGAAGGCGGCCTCGGCGCGGCGCTGCTGCTCCCGTTCCTGGCGCAGTTTCTCCTTCTGCCACATCTCCTCCTCGCGCTTGCGGCGCCGCTCCTCGCGCAGCAGGCGGATCTCCTCCCTGGCCTTGAGCTCCTCGTCCTGCTGCTGGCGGCGCGACTCCTCGCGCTTGCGTTTCTGGTCATCGATCAGCCCCTGGCGGCGCAGTTTTTCCTCCTCCTCGATCTCCATCACGGCGTCGGAGTCAAGGTAAAAGACGCCGGCCATCTTCTCGGAAGGGATGAACTCCGGGTTGCTGAGGATGATGTCCTCGACGGTGCGCAGGTCGACCGGGGCGATCAGGTCGAGGATGTGATACAGGCGCAGGATGTGGATCTCGTAGTTTTTCTCGCGCTGGCCGAATTCCAGGAATACCTTGTGGAACAGCTTGTTGTAGTTCTCGACCTTGCGGAACTCGTCCATGCGCTCGGCCAGCGTCTGGATGACCTCGGTCTCCAGGAAGATCGATTTGTTGGGAGCGACCGTAGAAGCGACCTTCTCGCCGCTGGCCTGGAAGACCTTGCGCTCGCCATCGTAACCGATGCGGTCGGTGATGGCCCCCTTCTTGGTGGTCTTGATCGAGAATTGGAATTCGCCCGCTCCCGTCTGCTCGAAGACCAGGGTCGTCCCCTGCAGCGCCTTGTAGCTCTCGAACACCTTGTCGAAGCCCAGCAGCAGGTTCTCCTCCGGGTAGTAATACAGGGTATGCTGCTTGTGGCTGACGCTGTCGGTCGCGGCGAACTCCATGACGTCGTCGAAGCGGTAGAGGCCGGGCTTGAGGCGCACGGCGCCGGAGGCGACCTCGCGCTGGGTCAGGAAATAGCGCGTCTCGCCCTCGGTGAAGATCTGTTCCTCGAACCTTTTGCGCTTCTGGGGCAGGTTCTTGCGGTCGCCGTAACTGGCCGTGGCCAGGAAGGGGTTGGGCTCGCTGACCAGGGAGTTGCGGCGGATGTGGTAGAGGGACGAGATCAGGTGCCAGCGGCCCCAGCCGGCGCCGCTGGTCTGCTGCAGGTCGATCTTGTACTGCGTGGTCATGATGAAGTTCAGGGCGAAGCAGGTGGCGGCGAAGTCGGTGTCGTCGGCGGCGACCTTGGCGAAGTTTTCGACGAAGAATTCGGTGCTCTCCGAGGTTTGGCGGCCCTTCAGGAAATCGATGATGGCGCTGAACACCTCGGGGGCGATCGTCCGCAGGTTCTTCTTGAGCATCACCTTGTCATTGATGAAGGCGATGCCGGCCTCCTTGTTCAGCACCGTGACCAGTTTCTTGCGCAGTTGGTTGAAATCGCGCTCGATCAGCGGCGCCTGGGTCCGGCGCGGATCGATATCGGCGGTGATGTACTCGGCCGGGCGGCAGGGAACGGCCTCCTTGTGCGGCAGCAGGAGCTCGATCTTCTGCCGCAGCAGGTACTCGGTGTAGCGGCGGAACTCGGAAGTNNTCCACGGAGAGGTATTTCTTGTTGCCCACCGGCAGCTGGCCCGGGTACTCCTTGTAGATCAGGTCGCCGGCCTGGTATTCGCAGTTGGGATCATAGATCTTGACCCGGCTCCGGCGGTCGTCGCGCGTCTTGAAGAGCGCCACCTGGTAGACCAGGTCCGCGAAGTCCAGCGGCTGCGTCTTGTCCTTGAGAAACTCGAGGATGAATTCCAATTCGGCGGCGCCGATATCCAAGCTCGTTTCGTTCTTGTTCTCCACGTTGTTATTCCCCCTAGGTTGATTTCCTGCCCGAGTGGGCCGCACCGCCCCGCACCGACGGCTGGAGGGACGGCTTGGGTCCCGACGTCCCGGTCCCTTCGGACCGGGAGGCCGCACCGCCCCGCGCAGACGGCTGGAGGGGCTTCCCGGTGCCCGACGTCCCGGTCCCTTCGGACCGGGAGGCCGCGCCGGTGCCGGCGCCCGCCTCGCGCCCCTATCGCCCCTGGCGTGACCTGCTGCCGCGCTGGTGGGCCCCGGTCCTGAGGCTGGGCGACGGCGATATCCAGGCCGGCCTGGCAACCGGCGGCCGGGACTCCCTGGGCATCCATTCCTACTCCCTGGAGGGGTATTATGGGACCGGAAGCCGCAGGGGAAATTTCCTTTTCCAATACGCCTTCGACGGTCTATTCCCCACCCTGTGGCTTGTCCTGGGCGACAGCGTCGAATACTACAGCGGGTCGGACACGGCCGGTCGTACCCGGGAGCTGAAACTGGCCTCGCTATGGCCGCTGCGCCTGCGCCGGCGCGCGCAGATCCACGCCTACGCCGACCTGCACCTGGAGAAGCAGACCTTCATCGATGGACCGCGGCAGCTGCCCTTGCCCGACCTGCGCAATGGCTTCCATTTGGGGGTGAGGTTCAACTCAGCCCGCGAATGGTACGACTCGGTCTCGCCGTCGGACGGCGTCACCCTGGCCGCGCAAGGCTTCCTCCATGCGGCGGGGATGGGCAACGACCGGGGCAACCGCGGGGTCCAGGCCGACCTGCGCGCCTATTTGCCGCTTTTCCGCCCGGGGGTGCTGGCCGTGCGCCTGGCCGTTGCCAGGAGCTGGGACGCCGGGCCGACGTTCTACCCCATGGGCGGCCTGGCCGCCCG
The DNA here is from genome assembly GCA_002327965.1 of Candidatus Aminicenantes bacterium UBA2199. GTDB lineage: Bacteria > Acidobacteriota > Aminicenantia > UBA2199 > UBA2199 > UBA2199. The sequence continues at coordinate 5,690 of DCVB01000109.1, forward strand.
CGGCGCGCTGGGTAACGACCGGCCGTTCGCCCTGCTGCGCGGCTTTGCCAGCGGGGATTTCCGGGGCGACCGCGGCTGGCAGCTCAACCTGGAATACCGCCTGCCCCTGCTGCGCGTCGAGAAGTCGGTCCTGCCCGCCGTCAGCCTGGACCGGATCTGGCTGCGGCCGTTCCTGGACATGGGCCGCCTGACCTACCGGATCATGGGGTACGAGCAGCCGGCCGCCTACTCGGCCGGCGCCGAGGCGGTCATGCGCCTGGGCATCGGCGGCCTGGCCGCCTATGACATCGCCATCGGCACCGCCTATGGTTTCGGGCCGGAGCAGCGCTGGTCGGTGTTCATGCGGACAGGACCCAGTTTCTAAGCGAACTATCGTGATCAGTGATTAGTGATTGGTGATTGGTGATTGGAAAGAAAACAGCATGGGTTCGGTCTATTACGGTTTCAAAACACTTCTCACCAATCACTTTTTCCCACCTTGACAGCATGCGCAGTTGGCGCTACATTGGCATCCATGGGGAAAAAGGAAGGTAAAAAATCCCGGTGCAGGCTGTGGCGCGTCGTTGCCGCGATCGCGGTCCTGCTGCTGGCCGGCGCCGCCGCCTTCTGGCTCACTTTGCCCCGGGTCTCCTGGCTGAGGAAGGGAAATCCCAGGGAAACGGTGATGATGCGCCTGCACAACGAACAGGCGCGGCAAAAGGGCTGGCGGACACAACGGCTGTGGGAACTGGTGCCGCTGTCGCGCATTTCGCCTTCTCTTGTCCAGGCGGTGCTGATCGCCGAGGACGACAAGTTCTTCGCCCACGAGGGTTTTGACTGGGAGTCGCTGCGCCGGGCCCTGGACGCCAACATCAAAAGAGGACGGGTGCTGCGCGGCGGTTCGACCATCACACAGCAGCTGGCCAAGAACCTGTTCCTCAGCCCCCGGCAGAGCATCTGGCGCAAGCTGCGCGAGGCGGCCATCGCCTTCAAACTGGAACATGCGCTGAGCAAGAAGCGTATCCTTGAGCTTTACCTGAACCTGGCCGACTGGGGCCGGGGGGCCTATGGCGCCGAGGCGGCGGCCCACCGTTATTTCCAGGTCCCGGCCGCGGAGCTGAGACTCTCCCAATCCGTGCGCCTGGCGTCGGTGCTGCCCAACCCCCACCGCTTCAAGGTCGCGACCGACGACAACGAACGAATGAACCGCAAACGCCGGCTGATCGCCCAGCGCATGCTCCAGAGGCACTGGATCAGCCAGGAGGCGTATGACCAGGCCTTGCAGGAGATGGGGCTGTAAGGAACTCGGTGTACGGTTTACGGCAGACGGTGGACGGTGGACGGTAAGAAAAGAGGGAATAGGAAGACTTAAATTCCAAATAACAAATTCCAAATCCCAAACAAGCACCAAATTCCAATTACCCAATCCCCTTGCGGGGACTTTGACCCAAACGAAGAAAATGCCATTTCAAGGAGCTTTCGTTTTGGAAATTGGAATTTGGAATTTGGGATTTGTTTGGAATTTGGTGCTTGGTATTTGGAATTTTAGTCCTACTATTGAACTCTTTTAACCGTATACCGTCAACCGTAAACCGATTGCTAGTCTTTCTCTGGGTACAGCTCGTACCACCATTCCGGCTCGCCCTTCAGCCAGCGGTCGAACCAGGCCATGATGGTCTGCAGCCAGCGGACGCGCTGCGGCGGGGAGAGGACGAAGTGCTGCTGGCCGGGGAAGGTGACCAGCGCCGCCGGCTTGCCCAGCAGCTTGAGGGCGGCGAACATCTGGTAGCTCTCGCCCGGCGGCACGTTGTTGTCCTCCTCGCCATGGAGCAGCAGCAGCGGTTTCGTGATGCGCTCGGCCATGAACAGCGGGCTGTGGCCGACGTAGATGTCCTTGCGGTTCCAGGGAAAGCTGCCGGCCGTGGCCACGCCGCTGTAGCTGTAGCCCCAGTCGCCCACCCCCCAGTAGGAGGCGAGGGAGCTGATGCCGGCGTGGGATATCATGCCGGCGAAAAGGCCGGTCTTGGCGGCCAGGTACTGGGTCAGGAAACCGCCGTAGGAGGCGCCGATGGCCCCGACGCGGCGGTTGTCGATATAGGGATGGGTGCGCAGCAGTTCCTCGACGCCGCGGATGATCTCCTCGGAGGTGATCTCGCCCCAGTCGTTGACATGGGCGCTGGAGAACTCCTGGCCGTAGCCGATGGCGCCGCTCGGCTGCAG
>DCVB01000109.1:7912-8779 GCA_002327965.1 Candidatus Aminicenantes bacterium UBA2199
TAGAAATTGACGATGCAGGGCCAGAGGCGGGAAGGGTCGAAATCGGGCGGGAAGCACAGGTAGCCGCCGATGGTGCGCCCCTCCCGGGTCTTGAAGCTCCAGTTCTCGCTTCTGCCGAAGCGCACGCCGGTGAACCGTTCGCGGTTGTAGTCCTTCAGCACCCGCACGCCACCTCCCAGGTCGAGCACGTACAGCTTCTGCGGCGCGCCCAGCCCCGAGCCCGCATAGGCGACGCGGTTGGCGCGCGACCAGCTGACGCTCTCGACGGCCTCGCAGCCGGCCTCCAGGCGGATGAATTTCCTTTGCGCCGGCGCGCAGCGGTAAAGGCGGGCGTAATCCTGATCGGTCACCTTCAGCAGCACGCTGCCGTTGGGGTGCCAGAAAGCCGATTCGATGGCCGGGGCGAACTGGCGGCTGATGGCCTCGGCCTTCCCGGACTTCAGGTCATAGATATAGGCCTGGGCATCGAAATCGTTGGGCACCGTGGCCGGNNTCGTCCAGCAGCTTTTCCCGGCGCCCGTCGCCAAGGGTGTAGAGGACGAGCGTGTTGCGGTGAAAAGGGCGGACCTTGGGGTCCTCGCTATAGGCGGCCAGCAGCAGCGAACGGTTGTCGGGGCTGATGCGCACCTGGGTGAAGTTGTCGGCGAAATCGGCCAGCGGCTGCCGCGCACCGGAAGCGGGGATGAACAGGGTCAGCGCCTGGCGCGGCTCCGGAGTGCGGTAGCGGTCGTCCAGGTCGCGGACATGACGGTAAGCCTTGTCCGCCTCCGTCTCCTCGCGGGTGGCGAACACCGCGAAGGAGCCGTCATCGGCCCACCAGCAGGAAGCGAAATTCTTGATCCCCGCCAGCAGCGTTCGGCTGGAGTG
>DCVB01000097.1:0-151 GCA_002327965.1 Candidatus Aminicenantes bacterium UBA2199
CGACCCTGTTCAAAACCCTGACCGGGGAGGACGTCTTCATCTCGCGCGAGCTCTTCGCCACCCTCGATCCCCTGTTGCGCCGGGTCGACCTTCACGATTCCCACCCCGGCTATTACTTCATCCTTTCCGACACGGTGGGCTTCATCCGCGA
>DCVB01000097.1:276-11443 GCA_002327965.1 Candidatus Aminicenantes bacterium UBA2199
CCCGTCTTCAACAAGATCGACCTCTGCCGGGACCGCGAGCGCCCGGGCGCCGGGGACGACCCGGTGTTCGTATCGGCCACCGAAGGCACCGGCCTGGCCGCGCTCAAGGAAGAGATCTTCCGGCGCTATTTTTCCGATTACGGCGCCNNTATACCGTGGACGTGGACGACGAGCAGCAGCTGGACGCCCTGGGGCGCTGGGCGATCGTGCTGGAGAAAAGCCGCGTCGATGCGGGATTCCGGGCCGCGGTTTTATGTTCCCGCGAAAAAATGCTACAATTCAGGGAAACGCACGGAGGTATGATCCGATGAAAGCGATGCTGCTTGCGGCGCTCGTTCTGCTCACCGTGGCCTGCGGAGGCGTCCGGCCCGTCACCGTCGATTTCCATCTGCCCGCGCTCGAGAGCGGCACCTTCCTCGATTCCTTCTATCGCCAGGGCTGGGAGCAGCTGCGCCAGGGCGATAGCGAGGCGGCCTACCGCTCGTTCCAGAACAGCGTGGCCCCGCTGGACAAGAAGCAGGCGGCCTTCGGCTACGTCTTCCTGGCGCGCAAGAAGTTCAGCGCCGCCTTCGAGCAGTTCGCCCACGCCCTGGAGTCCAATCCCGCCAACCTCGAGGCCGGCATGGGCCGGGCCATGATCCTGGAGCTCGAGGGGCGCACGCCCGAGGCCTTCCGCGCCTACGGCGAACTGCTGCTCCGGGCCCCCGCCGACGCCTGGATCAAGCTGAAATACGAATCCATCCGCGCCGACGCCACCCAGGCCCATCTGCTGGAGGCGGAACAGGCGCAGGGGCAGGACGACGCGCGTTACCTCCGCGCCCTCGAGCAGGCCTCCTTCTATTCCCCCGACATGACGGCCATCACCCTGCAGATCGCCGAGCACCACTACGCCCGGGGCGACCTGCAGCGCAGCCTGCCGCGCTACGAGGCCGTGCAGGAGAAGGAGCCGCACAACGAGGCCGTGCTGCTCAAGCTCGCCGCCATCTATGAAAAGAACGAGAAATTCGACCTGGCCATCGTCACCCTGGACCGCCTGCTGGCGCTGAAGCCCGGCGATCCATTTCTGGAGAGCGAGAAAAAAAGGATTCGCGACCGTTTCCAGGAAGTGAGCCTGCCCGAGAAGTTCAAGCGCATTTTCTTCAAGAGCGAGGTCAACCGCGAGGAACTGGCGGCGCTGATCGGCTTCTACTTCGACCGCCATCTCGAGCTGGACCGCGCCCCCGAGATCCTCACCGACATCGACGGCTCCTTCGCCAGGGAACAGATCATCAAGACCGTCACCGCCGGCATCATGCGCGCCCGGCCCGACCACTCCTTCCAGCGCTTCGCCGCCCCCGACCGCGCCCGCTTCGCCGTGACCCTGCAGGCGCTGATCGACTACCTGAAAGGCAAAGGGCGCGTCCTGCGCTTCACGCCGCCCAGCGAGACGCCGGTCGCCGCCGACCTGTCGCCGCTGCACAAGGAGTACGCGGCCATCACCCTGCTGCTCAATTCCCAGGTACTGGCCCTCGACGCCGGCGGCCTTTTCAACCCCACCCGCGTCGTCTCCCCTTCCGAGGTCATTTACGCGCTCAAGAAGATATTCAACGCCATAGAAGATAAGTAGTCAGTAGTCAGTAGAAGAGGGCATTGAACGACAGGAAATTCTCATTTATCTCCTCAACCTCGAATCCCCCAAGGGGACACGAAGCGTTGCGTCGAACTTCGAACCTCGTCTATTTTCTTACACGTCACGCGTTACGCGTCACGCTAGATCGTTTATTTCTCCAACATCGAACCTCATTTGTGATATGGTTGAGCGCCCTTCCTGCTTTCTACTGTCTACTGGCTACTGTCTACTGTCTTCACTCGGTAATGGTAACGGTCTTGGAAGTGGCGTTGCTGCCGCCGGCGTCGTCGGTGACCTTCAGGGTGACCGAGTACGTCGCCGCTGCCGCGTAGGAGTGGGAAGCCGTTTTGCCCCGGGCGCTATGACCGTCGCCGAAATTCCATTCCCAGTTCGTGATCCAGCCGTCGCTGTCCGTGCTCAGGCTGCCGTTGAGATACACCGTTTCCCCGACCTTGACGCTGCTGGGCGAGATGGTGAAACTGGAGACCGGCAGGACGTTCTGCTTGACCGTAATGGTCACGGTCTTGCTCAGGTTCCCGGAAATGGCGGTGACCGTGGCCGTCATGTCGGTATACAGGTCTTCGCTCACCAGGCCGTTCGCGTCGGTCAGGCGGATGGAATTGCCGTGATCCAAGTCCCCGGCGCTGGTCGATAGAAGGACCGGAATGTCGGCCAGCGGGTTCATCGAGGCGTCAAAAGCATAGACGCTGATCCGCGACTGCCCGCCGCCCGGCCCCAGCACCGCGGGAACGGCGCTGAGGGTCAGGACCGCGAGCGCCCCGGAGCCGACGGTGATCTTCAGCGTTTGCGAAACGTTGTTGCCCGAGCGCGCCGTGATCTCGGCGGTGCCGTTCTGGCTGCCGGAGACGAATTCCACCATGGCCCGCCCGTCCTGGAATTCGGCGGTCGCCGGGATCGTGCCCAGCGTCGCCGTGAACGTGACCCGGGTGTAGTCGTGGACCGCCTCCCCGTCCGCGGTGATGCCGATCACCGTGATCAGGGCCTTGTCCCCATTGGTCTTGAGGCTGGCCTTGTCAGCGCTGATGATCAGCGTCGTATCGTCCATGGCATAAAAAGCGGTTTTCTTGCACGCCGGCGCCAGCAGCAGCAATGGCATCAGGGCCAATATCTTTATCTTGTTCATGTCTCTCCGTGAAACTAAATTCTATCATAAATCAGGCAAATTTAAAGGATAAATCAGGAAAAATGCATAATTATTCCGACCGCTCCGAACTTCCCCCCTTTGTGTCTTCGATACAAAAAAGCATATTATTCATTCTTGGTTGTGGCTTAGGACTATCTCAAATCAAAAGTGCGAAAAATACTTGACACTACCTTTTATCTGGACAAGGAGTTGTCCTTGATTGTCGGGGTATTTTACCATATCATCCGCTTTCCCCCCATTCATAATGAATCAACCTCTCCAGGATGGAATCACATGGGTAAATTCTTCATGCGCAGCTACATTTCAGCTCGGCACGTTTATCTCTTCTTCCGTTCCAGGGAATCCCTATTGCTTGAAATCGTCGCCCTGCGACAGCAGATCGCAATTCTCAAACGCCGGAACCCCAGGCCGCTCTTCACCAAGAGTAACCGCATTTTCTGGGTCAGATTAAGAAAATTGTGGCCTGCATGGAAAAAATCCTTATTAATCGTTAAACCAAAAACAGTCGTGGAATGGCATCGAAAAGGATTTCGCCTGTATTGGAATTTTATATCCAAAAAAGGAAGGGGTAAATACAATGCGGCAAGACGCAGAGAGATCCGCCATCTCATCAGGCAAATGGCCCTGGAAAATCTGGCTTGGGGCGCGCCGCGCATCCACGGCGAGATGCGCAAACTCGGATATTGCATCTCCGAGAGAACCGTTTCCCGCTATATGCCCAAGCGGGAACTCTTGGAAAAAAGCAATTGGATGATCTTCCTCCGCAACCATCGGCACGCCATTGCCGCTATGGATTTCTTCGTCGTACCCACGATCTTTTTCAGGCAACTGTACTGTTTCTTCATCATTGACCATGACAATCGTAAAATCCGCCATTTCGGCGTGACGTTCAATCCCAACGCGGAATGGGTTACAACTCGCTTGATGGCCGCTTTCCCATCCGGCCACGCATGTAAATACATGGTGTTTGACAATGACTCCATCTTCTCAGCGCGGGTTGTTCGGTCGCTGAAATCCCTGGGCATCGAGCCGATCAGAACATCGATTAAATCCCCCTGGCAAAACGGAATCGCCGAGCGTTTTGTCGGCAGCGTCCGCCGGGAAATCCTCGACCACGTCATTATCCTCAATGCCAGACACCTTGATCACCTCATGCGGGAATACATCGACTATTACCACTACGACCGCACACACTACGCCTTGGACAAGGAAACGCCCTTTCCCCGGCCAATCCAAAGCAAATCCACAGATAAGTCCAGGCTCATCGCCTCTCCCAGGCTCGGCGGATTGCACCATCGCTATTCCTGGAAAAACGCAGCCTGAGTACTCTGTTTTCTTTCAGGCCTCGCAGCTTGCAAAATGCAAGTCTACCCGGATATCCATTTTTTGCAGATTCTCTCCATCGGGTATTGCCATTCTCCAAGCCCTTCTAACAAATCATTCAGTCAAAGACGCAATAAAACCACCGGGTTTTATCTATTTCCTCCCCGCCATCTGATTTTGGCGAGCAACAATACTCCGTTTCTCAAAACCCCAGAAGCCTGCTTGATTACGCGATTGGTTAAAAGATGGCTTATCTTTTATTGTATGGCATTAAACCTTCAACATCTATACTCTGTTTAAAATTTGGACCATAAATCTTAAATGACTGCCAGCCTTTTGCATGTCGCCAAATCCAAGTCACACAGAACTTATCATTTTTCGTAAAACCTTTAATGCGCCATTTATTGAGGCAGGTAATAATTTCTTTTAATATAAGTGCTTTTTTGTAATCAATTATTTCTATATTAACTGGCTTTCCGTTTTCATCTATTTCAAATAATGCTTGCACCGAGAAGGATATGTTCCCTTTAATATAAACCTCTGGAATGCTAAAATTACATACTGCAACTACTATCTCTATTCCCTCATTTTCCTTTATTTTATCTGCTTTTGCAATTACCACCATTAACAATCCAACAAATACAGTAACAACTTTTTTTTTCATTTTGTCCCTCTTAAACTATTTTAGTTTATTTACTGAATTCCATTTTTTTATCCAATCACTAATAAGAAAATCAATAAAATCATCTTTTCTTTGATTCAAATCATCTTTTGTACTCTGCAGAATCAAATCATAATATTTTGAAGGATCTTGATCCTGTCTTTTTTGATCAGCAACCCAATTATCCATTATTCGCTTTATATATAAATCAATAACATCAGCCCCTATCTTCCATTTACGAATAGTACCCAAGAAATCTCTCATAGCACTATCCTGAATACTTGTTATTTTTATATTAACAGTTTGATTTTTATCAGTCGGTTGTTCATGCTTATATTTTTTTCCAATAATTTCTAGATAGGCATGTCCTAACAATTCATGGGATAAAGTTCCTACTTGCGCACCTTTTGGGGAATCTTTAGCGATTACAGTTTTATTAAATAATCCTCTTTCACTTTTTGTTTCATATTTATCATAAGTATAACCCATGAATGCATAATCAAGTTTGTAGCTCGTCCCTTTACTTATCACTTTATCGGCAAATGATATTTGTGTTTTCTTTATATTCAAAGCCAATTCCTTCAATATTAGCATTTTTTGCGATTGTCCTTTGTAGGTTTCAATAGCTGTTGGATTAACAATCCACTCACCACCTTCCTTTTTTATTTCAATATACTTCCAATCCTGCTCACTCATCCCAAATCTAAGCAACCATAATAATTCTTGGATTTCATTGTCATTACCTGAAATTACAATAGTTTCCCCTTTCGGATCAGTGAAGTTGAACGGATTCATATTCATGCCTTGGTAGAGGTTCATCGAGTCCTGATACCCAACCGGATCCGTCTGCAGGAACCTGCCTATGATCGGGTCATAGTATCTTGCTCTATAATTATAGAGGTTCAGATCGGAGTCCAATTCCCTACCCTGGAGCAAAGTCGTATTACCTATAGATGAAGCACCAATGGACTGTCCTGTGGCGTCAGTGAACGAAGGCAGACCAAAGGTGTCGTAGCTAACGCGCTCAACGAGCGAACCTGTGCTGTCGGTGATGGCAGTAGTAGAGCCAATATCGTTGGTGTGGAAATAGTACGGAGTTGAGGTTGTGCCACTATAGACGTCGAGACGCAGGAGCTCATCAATGCCGTTGCCATAGACGTATTGCTTAGTCACCTGATCAGAAGAGTTCCGTTCTTCAATCACCTGGTTGCCGGCATAAAAGAACTTGATGGTGTTGCCGGTGCCGGATTTCTCGATCCTGCGCCCGAAGGGGTCATATTTCATGGTAATGGTGCTGCCGCTGTCGGTAGCACGAACCAACTGATTGCGGAAGTTGTACGAGAACTGCTGAGTTCCCTTCTGGGTGGTGTTGCCGTTGGCGTCATAGGCCATATTCCACTGGTCGAATTTGGTGTACTGGTTCAATTGGGTATTGTTGCCTGACATTTCAGTCAAGATCTCGGTGTCCATATTGTTCTTATTCTCGACGATCTTCAGGATATTATCAACCTTGTCCAAATTGTAGGTTTTGGCCTTGGCGAACTGGGCGGTCAGGGGATCGGTGGGATCGGCAGCGTCGAACTTGATATTCTTGATGCGATTGATTGCGTCGTAGGCATAGACGTCTCCCTTGCTGGCATCGTGGATGCGCTGCTCGTAGTTTTTCAGGTTGACCTTGTTGTAGCCGTAGGCGTATTGGTTGATGATCTGCTGGTTGAGGTTCTTGGCATCGATGCCGGTCGTGCGCCGGCCCTGGTCGTATAAATACTTGGCGACATCGCCGTTCTGGTAGCCCTTGGAGAGCATGCGGTAGGTGCGGCCGATGAACTCCATGTTGGCGATCTGGGTCCCGCCCTGCTTGATCTTGTTGATGCGGTTCAACACGTCGAACTCGCGCTCGATGATGCGCTGGTTGGGATACTGGATGGAGGTGAGGTTGTTTACCTTGTCGTAGGTGTACTGGATGAACTTGCCGTTTTGGTTCTCGCTGGTCCTGCGATTGAGTGAATCGTAGCCAAATATAACCGTCGAATCATTGTCGGTCGCCTTGGTCAGTCGCAACGCGCCGTCGTACTCATAGGTCTCGGCGGTGGTGTCCAAGACACCTGCCGCGGGCTGGATGGCGCGGTGGGTCAGCAGGTTCAGGTCGTTGTACGTATTGGTCACCACGGTGCCGTTGCGCTGCTTTTCGGTCAAGACATTGCCGTTCAAATCGTAAGTGTACTCAATTGTCGAGTTGTCGGGATAGATGACCCTGGTCAGCCAGTTGCGCTTGAACTCCGTATCGTATTCGTATCGGGTGACATTGCTGTTGGCGTCGGTGACGGAGGTCAGGTTGTTGCCGGTGTCATAAGCAAACTGCGTGATCAGCTTCTCGCCCGACTCCAGCTCCCTGGTAGTCTTTGTCTTGCGGCCGAACGGATCGTACTCGTGATAGATCTTGTGGCCTTCGGCGTCGATGGAGCCGGTCAGGTTGCCCATTTCGTCATAGAACAACGTGGTCAGTGCTTCCTGCGGCGTGCCCAAGTTCTCGGTGAGCTTCTCGACCTTGTTGAAAGCGTTGTATTCATACTTGGTCTCATAGCTGGAAAATGTGCCGTCTGCAGCCTTCTCCTTTTCCACTTTCCGCGTCATATTGCCGCGGCCGTCTTCATAGAAGTATTGGATCACATTGCCCGCGGCATCTTCTTCCTTGAATACTTTGCCTTCCTTGTCCTTGCTCACCTTGGAGACCCGGCCCAGCGGGTCAGTAATGGTAATCTCCTGGCCGCCGTCGGGCAGGTTGGCGTAGCCGTACACGTAAGCGACGTCTTCGCTCGTCTCCAGCAACTTGTCCGAACGCGAGATCATGCGGCCAAGGGGATCATTGAGCGTGGCGCTCTGGCGCAGCAGCGTGCCGCTTGAGTTCAAGCGCTTGATGGTCAGCAAATTACCCATATTGGCCCGCGAAATGACGGTCTCGTTGCCCAAAGGATCCAGGACCGATTTGACGCGATCGTAGCCGTCGTAGGCCATGATGGTCGCCTTGCCTCTGGCATCGGTGATCTGGGCCAGGTTGCCGTTGCCGTCGTAGTCGAACTGACTGGTGCCGGCCCCCACCCCCACCCCGCTGGTCAGGCCGGAGATCAGGTTGTGGTCGTTGTAGACAAACGTGGTGCTACGGCCGGAAGCGTCAGCAATGGCGGTCACGTTGTCGTTGTTGTCGTAATTGTAGCTGGTGGTGCCCAGGCCGGTCTGGCTGAAGGTCTTCAGGTTGTTGCGGCTGTCATACGTGGAGGCAAACGAATTGCTGATAGCCCCCCAATTCTCGCTTTTGGACGTTTCATTGCCGTTGTTGTCATAGCCGTGCGAGGACGACAATTGCATGGGGGAAAGCGAACCCGCCGCCGTGATGCTTTCGCTCTGCACCTGGTTAAACGCGTCGAGGTTGTAGCTTGCATTGACGCCGCTGTTGTCGCTGAACTTGCTCAGGTTGCCGGCGGCATCGTATTGCTCGAACATCCTGCTACTAGAAGTCGATACTGTTTGCTTCAGGTAACCGCCGCTGGCCGGGTCGAGCGCGCGCCCGCTTGCGGACGAGGCGCCGCCTCCGGGCGCCGCCTCGGGATGGTAAATATAGTTGGTGCGGTTCTGCATGGGATCGGTTTCGGCGGCGAGTTGCCCGTAGGTGTTGTATTCATAAGCGAAATTGACGCCGGGCATATTGGTCTGCACCGCGGTGATGTTGCCGTTGCCGTCCAGGGTGTGGCCGGCCGCCAGGCCGTTGGGCAAGGCCAGGGTTTTGACCTGGTTGGAGTAATTATCATAGGTAAAGGTGGTGACGCGCGCGCCCTCATCGGCTCCTTTGGCACCAGGGTTTTCGGTCATGGCCAGCAAATTGCCCTGGCTGAGCTTTTCGGCGTTGCCAGCGTCATAGCTGTATTGGACTGAATTGCCTTCGGGGTAAGCAACCGAATTTACCAAGCCGTTGCTGTTGTAGGCGAATACCGTCTGTTTTCCGCCTTCGGTGACCGCGAGCGGGTTACCGTCGGTATTGTGGCTATAACTACGGCTGACGCCGTTGCCATCGGTAGTCGAGGCTGAAGGGCCGGCACTGACGGTTATGGTTGACGCCCCTATCTTTTCAGCGGTCAACTTGTCATCTTCATAGGTCATTTGCAGACATGGCTGCCCGTTGGGGTCGGTGACGGAGACCAGGTTATGCCCTTTCTTCAGGTCGTTGGTGTAAGCCGCGGTCGAATAGGCATAGATTTTGCCGCGCGGATTTTGCTGCTCTTCACCCTCTCCCAGGATGGCCTTGACCAGGTCGCCGTGCAGGTCATATTCATACGTGACCGTCCGCCCGGCGAAATCGCTGATGGATTTGAGGCGCCCCGACTCCGGGGTCACGGTCTGATTGGCGGCGATCAGCACCGGATGGTATTCAAAGACGATCAAGCGGCCCATGGTGTCCTGCACGGCCGAGAGGTTGCCGCCGAAATCGTAGTAGAACTCCATCTTGTTGGCGTTGCGGTCCTGCAGGCGGCTCAGGCGGCCCAGGGGGTCGTAGATCTCGATGAAGCGGTCGGGGAAGACCAGGGTGAAGGTGCCGTCCATGCGCTTTTTCAGTTCGCTGAGCGCTCCCGCAGGAGAGGTATAGCCGGACACCACGTCGCCGTACTTGACGGCCACATAGCGCTCGCGCCGGCCCATGCCGTTGAAGTACAGGATGTCGCCGTTGGGCAACTCCAGCAGCCGGCGGTTGTAGGCGTGGTCCCAGTTCCAGCCCAGGGGGCCGGAAAAGATGCTCTGCGCCTCGTACTTGCGGCTGAAGGCGAAATCGAAGCCGCGGCCGGGGATGCGCAGGTCGGTCTCGGCGGTGAAGAACTCACCCGAATGGAGATAAACCGAGGAAACGGCAGGAACATCGAGCAGGCCGGGGCCGCTGAATGAAGTTTCGCCGTTGCCAGTGGAGGGGTTGTTGGCCGGCTCGGGCTGCTGGCTGTCGACCAGGTCGGCGCGGATCGCTGTCTTGCGCACGGTTCCCTGCTCAAGGTCGTCATTGGTCAGGTAGTTGGTCAGTTCGCTGCCCAGGCGCAGTCCCGCCTGCACCATGTCGCCGCTCAGCAGCTTAAACCCGGCTTGGGTGTCCTGGGGATCGACGGTCAGCCGCACCGGGTCGGAGACGTACAGGCAGTAGTTTTTTTCGCCGGGCTCGGCGGCGGAATCGACAAGGCGCAGGATGAAATTGGGATCGGCAAGGCGGGTGGAAACCTTGTTCGCGCCCTGCTGCCAGGGGACGAGCGGCGCGCCCTCGGCGTTCAGGCTCCAGAGCTCGGCCTGGACCTGGGTCGCGGCCGCCGCCTGCGGCAGGTAGGCCATGACGTAGATATCCCGGAGCGCGGGATAATCCGTTCCATAATCCGTGGGCTTTTCCAGGCCCCAGGGCTGCAGCAGCGGCACGTCGATGTATTCGCCGGCCGCGTTCTTGACCACGATCCTGACCTGCGGATTGCCCATCTTGACGCTCTCGATGCCGCGGTCCACGTCGCCGACATAGAGCATCTGCAGCTTTTCATCCACCACCAGGCCGTAGCGGGCCGCGACCCGGGTCTGGATGACGGCGCTGACGCGGTCATCGACACCGTCATAGTTCGCGTCGGCTCCGAAGCCGATGGGATTCTTCAGGTCCAGGACATAGACGCCCTGGCTCAGGTCGCAGACATAGAGCTTCCGCGATTCCCTGCTGAAGAACATGTCGCCCAGGCCGCCGGCATCACTGAGGACAAAGGCGCCGACCTTGTCGAAGGTGGCGCCGCGATTGGCGATATCCAGGATATAGACTTCGCGGCTGTCGGGCAGGGTGAAAAAGGCGAAGTCGCCGGTCTCGTTCTCCCCGAACCTTTTGTCTGCGTCGAGGTCCTGGCCCGCTTCTTCGTATTCGCCGACGCGCCCGTCATTATCCTTGTCGAGGTAGCCGTACTTGAGGGCCACGTCCAGCCCATGTACGTGGTTGCGGCTGGGAAGCTCGTACCTGCCTTCGGGCACGATCTGCGCCGGCTTGGTGACATTGAGCATCTTCAGGCCGTAGTAGTCGACCAGGAGCAGGGCGCGAATACTGCTGGTCACGGTGTTGTCGGGATTGGTGACCTTGTCTTCAAAAACTTCGACGTCGTTGGTCCACTCCTCGGCGAAGCGGCCGATGATGGAGACCGTGTTGGAGCCCGAGGTCATCTTGGTCAGGTCCACGATGGTCAACCCGGCGCCATAGACGGCCACGAAGGCGTAGTCGCCCTGGACCCTGACCCTACGCGGATAGCCGGCCGGCAGGCTGCTGCCGTCGGGATCGCTCTCTCCCGCCTCATCGACACGCTGCCGACCGCGCTGTCGCTGGTGTTCTGCAACACCAAGAAGCGCGTCGACGAGGTCG
>DCVB01000097.1:11497-48100 GCA_002327965.1 Candidatus Aminicenantes bacterium UBA2199
CCCGAGGACTACGTCCATCGCATCGGCCGCACCGCCCGCGCCGGCAAGAACGGCCACTCCTTCACCTTCGTCAGCAACCGCGACATGCGCAAGCTGCGCGACATCCAGCATTTCACCGGCACCCGCATCCGCCGCCAGCAGATCCCCACGCTGCGCGACGTCGAAACCTCCCGCCAGGAGGCCTTTATCGAGAAGGTCAACGGCATTCTCGCAGGCGGCCTTGCCGACCGCCATCTGCGCCTGGCCGAGCGCCTGCTCAGCGGCGACACCCCGTCGCTCGACGTGACCGCCGCCCTGGTCGGCTTGCTGATCGGTCCGGAAACGGCGCCGGCGGCGGATGACGTGAGCGATCTCCGCGAAAGTGAGGACGACGGCAGCCGCGTGACGGTGATAGCGGCGGTCGGCCGCGAGCACCGGGTCACTCCCGGCGACATCGTCGGCGCCATCACCGGGGAAACCGGGTTGACGGGCAAGTCCATCGGAGCCATCCGCATCTTCGATCACGTCAGCTTCATCGACATCCCGACCCACACCGCCCAGCGCGTGATCGAGATCATGAACCGCAGCACCATCCGCAACGTCTCCCCCGAGATGCGCCTGGCCGCGGACAACGAGATGCCCACCCGCCCGAAAAAAAAACCGGGCAAAGCGGGCGCGGCGCCGGAGCGCCGCGGCTACGACAAGAAACCATTTACCATGGCGGGCCCGAAAAAATTCATGAAAAAACGCCCCCGCGACTGAGCCGGCCGGAACAAGGCAACGCGGGCTATAAAAAAGGGCGGTTTTACGGCCGCCCTTAGCTAGAAGTCAGTAGACAGTAGGAACAGCATTCAACGATATCAAAAAAGGCAATCCCTGTCGTTAAGTGCTCTCTCTTCTACTGACTACTGACTACTGTCTACTGACTACTTTCTTCCTTCATGATCTCTTCATCTCTTTACAAGCGGCGGAAGGGATAGACGAGGAGCTTCAATTGCACGAGCAGGATCGGCTCGGTAACTCCGACGATCCTGGGAATGTAGCCGAAGTTCAGCCCAAGGCGATTGAAGCCGATGGTCAGGTACGGCAAACCAAAAACAGAGAACCGCCCCTGATTGTACTCGGCTTTTTTCAATCCGCCCATGATCACCGCCAGGGAACCCCATATTTTCTTCAGGTCGCCGACCCGATATCCCGGGGCGATCCCGATCCAGTAGGACGTCCTGTCATTGCTGTCGTTGAACATGAAGTGGCCATTGGCGCCGATCAGCCAGTGGCCCTTTTGAAAACAGGTCTCGACGCCCAGCCCCAGGTGAAAGTTGTTGGATTGATCATCGTAAGGATGGAAATGCTTGCTTACGCTTGGACCGGTCAAATGAACCAGGAATCGCCCCGCGCGCGGAAAAACCATTGCCGGGACGGCCAGGATAAAAAACATTAAGCAGGCCAGGAAATTAGGATCAGGTCTTGAAATGACAGGTCGCTCATTGACCTTTTTCATGTTTCCGCGGGGGCAAGCTGATGCTGGAGTAACCATTCTCACTGTTTTCCCGCCCGGCGCCGCACCTCGGCGACGATGCGCACAAACTCAGGATCGCCGTGGAGCGAGGCCAAGTCACGGTCCTCCCCGATGGCGCGCATCCAGGGCATGTCGCCCCCGGCGGGCAGCGCGCGCCTGAGCAGCGCGATCGCTTGCGCACGGTTGCCTCGAAGGGCGCGAATGCAGGCCAGGCCGTACAGGCTGTTGGCCACGTCCGGGTGACCGTCACCCAGGGCTTTCGTGCGGATGGACAGGCAGCGCCGGTGAAGCGTTTCAGCCGTTGCATACTCGCCCTGCACCTTATGAAGCACCGCATAATTTTGGAGGCTTTCGGCAACGTCCAGGTGGTCGGGACCCAGGGCTTTCTCACGGATGGCGATGCTGCGCCTGATAAGCGCCGCTGCCTCGGCGTATTTGCCCTGCTCTCTATAGAAGTCCCCCAGGTTGTTGAGGATCTTGGCTACTTCCGGATGATCGGCGCCCAGGGCTTTTTCGCGGATGGACAGGCTGCGCCGGTAAAGCGGCTCGGCGGCCGCATACTTGCCTTGCTTCCGGGAGAGCATCGCCAGGTTGTTCAGCGCCGAGGCCAGGTCGGGGTGATCTGGACCGAGCGCTTTTTCCTTGATCGCCAGGGAACGCTTGAAGAGCAGCTCGGCGGCGCCGTATTTTTTTTGCTGGTAATACAACGCCGCCAGGTTGTTGAGCGCGATCGCCAGGTCAGGATGGTCGCTGCCGAGGGCTTTCTCGAAGATCGCCAGCGCCCGCTTGAACAGCGGCTCAGCCCGGTCATAGAAACCCTGGGCATAGTACAGCCGCGCCAGGTTGTTCAGCGACGTCGCGACATCATCATGTTCGGGCCCGAGCAGGTTCTCACGGATCTCCAGCGCCCGCTTGTAGACGGGCTCGGCCTGCGCGTAGCGGCCTTGGAGTTGATACAGAACGGCCAGGTTGTTGAGCGACTCGGCCACGAGTTCGTGTCCGCCGCCAAGGACTTTCTCGCGTATCCCCAGCGAACGCCGGTAAAGAGGCTCCGCCTGAGCGTAGCGGCCCTGGTTCTTGTACAGCAGCGCCAGGCTGTTCAACGACGTCGCCACGTCGGGATGCTTCCGGGAAAGACGGCTTTCCCTCGCCTGGAGGGCTTTCTCGAGCAATACTTCCGCTTCTTTGAATAGGCCAAGATTGATGTACACATTCCCCATCGTGTCCATCAGCCGGGCCTGGATGAGAGGCTGGCCGCTGAGCTCGGCGTCGATCTTGCGGGCGCCTTCGTCGAGGATCTCCCTGAGGGTGATGGTGCCGCCCTTTCCTTCGTTGGGATCGGAGACCTGGAAAAGGTCCGCCAGGAAAGAGGATACCTGCGTGGCCGTCGCCGCCTCGGCTTCGGCGGATTTCTCGGCGCGGACGGCGCGCCGGGTTTGGACGGCCATCGCCGCGGCGAAGACCACCAGCGCTGCAATCCCCGCGGCCAGGAGGATCTTTTTGCGCCGGCGCGCCGGCTTGTCGTGGATCCAGGCCAGCCGTTCGGCCACGTCCACGGCGGTCGGGCGCACCGCCGGGGCCATGGATTTGAGCCTCTCGATCAAAGCGGCCAGGCTGGCGTCGATCCCCTCGATGATATGGGTCTTCCCGGTGATGACCAGCTTCTGCAGGGCCTCGAAATCCTCGACCCGGTCATAGGCAGGCTGGCCGGTGAACAGCTCCTGGAGTACCAGCCCGAACGAGTACAGGTCGCTGGCGGTCGTCGCCTCCCCGCCGCGGGCTTGCTCGGGGCTCATGTATTGCAGCGTCCCCATGACCATGCCGGCCTCGGTCAGCTTGTTCACTTCCCGGGATGGACCCGCCTGGCCGGCGTCACGGCCCGGCTCCGCCCCGCCGCCCATGGAGCGCACGGAACGGAACTTGCCCGAGGCGCTGGCGATCAGCTTCATCGTGATCTCGTCCTTCTGGGAACTGGACAACCCGAAATCGAGCACCTTGACCTGCCCGTTATCGGTCAGCATGATGTTGTCCGGTTTGAGGTCGCGATGGATGATGCCCTGGGCATGGGTGGCCACGAGCACGCCGGCGATCTGCCGGGCGATCCTCAGCTTCTCCCGGTATTCCATCCCAGCGCCCATCACTTCCGCGAGGCTCCGGCCGGGGATCAGCTCCAGGACGAGGAAATCAGCCGTGTCACCCTCGATATAGTCGAATATCTGGCAGATATTCGGGTTGGCGAGCCTGGACAGAATGCGCGCCTCGCGCAGGAAGCGGGTCTTGGCTTCGGCGATCAGCCGGTGCTCGGCGCGGATGCTCTTCATCACCACCCGGCGGTTGAGCTTCTCGTCAAAGCCGACGTAGACCTCGCCCATGCCGCCCTTGCTCAGGAAATCAATGATGCGGTAATGGGAGATGCGTGTTCCGAGCAGATCGCTCATTGGCTCGCTCCTTCACTCCCACGCTGGGACAACGCCCTTTGACCGCCGCGGCCTTCATGGTTTTTCCGTTCGCCGGGCAGGGGATCTCTCGCCTTCAAGCGCGACATGAAAGCAGGTTAGCGATAAACCTGCGGATTGTCAATGACGAGCGCTTTCTAATGGGCGTCCCGATCTCACCGATCTCAATCGACTCGGGTTCAATAACGGTAGATCGCCGCGACTCCCGTAGTGGTCGGCATCCTCTCAGCGGGGACAATGACGACCTGGCCGCCTTTTTTTATGGCCAACTCGGCCAGATCGTCCAGCACATCGTCCAGCTCGGGATGGGCCAGGTCGCCGAACTCGATGTCGCCTGTCGCGGGGTGGATGCGGCCAGGGAGCACGCGGCCGGCCTCGACCAGCAGCTTGCCGACCCGCCCGGCCATGACCGCCTTGGCGACTTTCGTGGGATCGTCTTCGGCGAGTCCCCTGGGTTTCGCGCCGGCGAACTCATCGACCAGGGCGGCCAGGCGTGCCAGGTAGTGCGGTTCGATGACCTGCCAGGCGCGTTGGCGGAGCTCGTCGCTGGAAGCCAGGGCATCCGGATGCACGTCGATGCCCTTCTCCAGCAGGTGCGGATTGCGGCTGACCTGACGAAACGCGTGATGATGTTCCGGCAAAGCCGCAAGGATCAGCGGCAATCCCGTCAGCTTGGAATGCAGCTCCAGAATCCCCCGGTCGACCGCGCGGAAAAACCGTTCCCGGTCGATCTTCTCCCCGGATTTCCTGTCGCCATGGCCATGGCGCATGGGCGCCTGCCCGCCGCCGGCGCCGCCGTAAGAGGCAACGGTCAGGTGGGGCTCCTTCGTTTCTTCGCCCAGCGCCCCGGTCATCGTCCGCGGGACTCCGGCTTCCGGCTCGATCTCGTCCAGGGCGTCACGGTTGCCCTCATAGAGTCTGATCTCCCTGCTGTTCAAGCCCAGGACCTGATAGCGGTCGGCCGACTGCAGGATGCGCATCAAGGGCTTGAGGTGAAAGCTGTCCGCCGCCACGGCCAATTCGGGGACCGGCCGCTGCAGCCGGTACACGCGGAAAATGCCCTGCGCGCCCAGCACGGCCAGACCGTCGAGGGCATGGTTCCAGAAATCGTGATCGTCGGCCAGATCCCGGAACGGCGTCAGCATGGGCTGGACCGCGATCTTCGGGAATTTCTGCAGCAGCGATTTCTCCAGCGCCTTCACGAGGTTCTTGTAGCGGATCGGATCCTGCTGGTTTTCCGGATGATGCCGATGGGTCGGCTGATAAAGTGAAAGGCATGGGGGCTCGGCCTTGTCCAAAACCCCGGCCGCGTAGTCCTTGTCGAGTATATTCATGGTCTCTCCTTTTTTTTTCGAACAGGGCAACGGCAACGGCAGGCGGCGGGCTTCGCGGCTCACGGAAACCGCACGCTGCCCGTCATTGCCTGTCGTTCCCAGATCTTCCGGTTCGATGATTCCGCCCTTGTATTTTATGCCAGAGTGACGCGGATCGCAACAACCTTATAAAATAATTGGACGAAAAAAAAGGGCGGCTGCCGGAGCCGCCCCTTATTTGAAATGATCCCGGCGAAACCTAATTGCGGCCGCCGATATCCTTCATGGAGAGCGATTTTTCCCTGGTGAAGCCGGCGGGAACGGAATAGAGGCCGGCCGGGGCGGGCTTCTGCGAGATCTCCACCACCTGGCTGACCACCTTCATCTTGCTGCCCATCATGTCCATGCTCATCTCCGAGCCGATCTGGAAGCCCTTGATCTTGGCGAACTCGGCGATGGAGGCGTCGTCCATGAACTGCATCTTGGAGACGTTGGTGTACATCTTGGAGAACATCTTCCAGTCAAAGGGCACGTCGGTGCTGGCCCAGATGACCATCTTCATCTTCATCATCATCATGCTCATGTCGACGTCGTAGCCGGAGCAGTTCCACTGGCCGAGCTTCTTGGCCTGGCCGTTGGGCGCCACCTTGACCGTCATCTTCATCATCGCCGCCATCTGGGCGGCCTCGGGGGGCAGGAGCTTGGCCATGTCCAGGGGCAGGGCCGCTTCGACGTAATTCTTCTCCTTCAGGTTGATGATGTACATGACGTTCTTGTTCATGTCCAGGATCGTCACCCGCTCGCCCTGCTTGTTGAACAGCTGGCTGCTGCTCACCCACTGCTCGGTGATCTCGTCCTTGGCCGGCTGCTTCTGGCCCATCATCTCGAAGGCGTCGGTGCGGACGTTGGTCTTGATGTACACGTCGGCGGGAAGCAGCAGCGCCAGCGCCAGGACAACGATCAATGCCAATAGTGCTTTCTTCATGGTTCCTCCTTGGGAAAGGCCATCATAGCCCCGAACGGCGTTGAAGTCAATATGACGGCCAGGGGGTGCGGCAATTCCATGGGTGCTTGGCATAAGGCGAGAGGCAAGGGGCGAGAGGCGAGAGGTCAGGGGTTAGAGGTGATGGGTCAGAGGACAGAAATCAGACGACAGAGGTCAGAAGTCAGAGGTCAGACAGACAAGCATTAGCTATTTGTCTTTGTGTAGGGGCGGGTCTCAGACCCGCCCTTGCATAAAAGAGGGATCCGAAATCTTCAGAGATCATCTGTTGACTATAACAACCAATACGATTCTTGTCCGTAAGGTCTCCTGCTGACACTGTCACTGACACTTGCCTTGGTCTTCGTTTTGGAAATTGGAATTTGGAATTTGGATATTGTATGTGATTTGGAATTTGGGATTTGGAATTTAAGTTTTCGTATTGCTTTTTCTGACCGTCAGCCTATTGCCGCCAGGCAATTGCACTTGACAGGCAATAGCCCATTGCGCATAATCAGCCCATGAAAATGGACGATGTCGCCAAGTACCTGCAGGGCATCCGCCAGGACGCCTTTTTCATCGACTACGACGTGCTGGAGACCGAACCCTACGAGAACAAGGGCAAGGCGACGAAGGTGGAGATCGTCCACCCCGAGTTCACCTCGCTCTGCCCCAAGACCGGGCTCCCCGACCACGGCGTTATCCGCATCCGCTATGTTCCGGACAAGCTGATCGTCGAGCTCAAATCGCTGAAGTATTACTTCCTGCAATACCGAAACGCCGGAATTTTCTACGAGTCCCTGACCCCGCTGATCCTGAAGCACCTGGTCAAGAAGGTCCAGCCGCAGGAGATGACCGTCGAGGCCGAGTTCACGCCGCGGGGAGGGTTGACCACGAAGGTATTATCGACCTACAAGAAATGAACTGGAGTGATGAGTGATCAGTGATGAGTGATGAGAAAAACCGACAGAATGACTTATTTTTCTTTCTCATTACTCATCACTTAAGATCATTGAGTTCGCTCACTCATCACTAATTTCCGCTAAAGCTCCCTCGCCAGCCAAGCCCTTCTCCCCCTGCGGTAATAATAGGCGATCAGCAGGGCGTTGACCAGCAGGAAACCGGCGAACCAGGCGACGATTTCCAGCCAGGGGGTCGCCCGGCGCGTGAACAGGTGCCAGTAGTAGACGCCGACCGGCCGCACCAGGAACAGCATGCCGGCGACCACGTAGATCATGCTCCACAGCATGTAGGAGACGCCCTGCTTGGAAACGATCACGTGCTCCGGCGACAGGGGGTTGGTCTCGTTGGTCTCGATGCCCAGGGTCAGCGCCAGCACCGTCAGGAAGACGATGGCCGGCGCCAGGAAAACCAGGGCGATGACCCGGGTGAAGGCGTCGAAGCGCAGCGCCAGGTCGCCCAGGACATAGAGGGAGAAGCCGATGAAAAGCTGCGGCAGCAAATGGAACCAGAGCTTGAAGCGGAAGAACGCCGCCTTGGGAAAAGGGGCGCTGAACAGGTGCACCTGGCCCGGCCCCTCGCCGGGGACCGAGGTGAAGGTGAAGCGCGAGTTCAGTCCGGCCACGATGAAGACGGCCATGACCAGGTTCAGGTAGGAGACGAAGTTCTTCACCGACGGGTGCGGCAGCGGGATCATCTTCATGTTGATGACGAAGACCGCCACCAGGGCGCCGACGATGAGCAGCTGCGACCATTGCGCCGGCGTGCGCAGGAAGGCCTTGACCTCCTTGCGCCGCAGCATGCGCGTGTCGTTCGCCAGGTCCCAGGGGTGCCAGCTCGACTTGAAGTATCCCCGCCCGCCGCGGTTCAGCTTGTCGAACAGCTGCAGGTACAGCGTGCGGCGAAAAAGGGAGACCAGCGCCAGCAGGGCGGCGACCAGGAGCGCGAACAGGCCGATGGTCCGCCAGTAGGCGGCGGCCTGGCCGCCGGCAACCAGGCTCAGCGACTTGGCCAGCCAGGAAAAGGGGAAATAATACAGCGCCCTGACGTCCAGCGAGCCCATGTAGCGCAGGACGTTGTCGATCTCGCCCGGCTCCAGGAAGCGCTCGGGGCGCAGCAGGCGCAGGAAGACCACGATGGAGGAGATGAGGATGATGGAAAAAACCGACAGCACCGGCTGCAGCCGGCGCACCGAGAAGAAGGCCGGGATGATCATCCCCAGCGCGATGCCGGCCAGCACGCCGGAGGCGATGAACAACAGAAAGGCCAGCAGCACCTGCAACGCCTGGCCAACGCCGGGGGCGAACCAGCGGCAGTAGAAGAACAGCACCGGCAGGGAGAAGAATACGACCATGGCCGAGCTGTAGACGCCGGTCTCGAGCATCTTCCAGGCGAAGGCGCTGCGCAGCGGCATGGGGGTGGTGAAAAGGAAGTGCAGGTCGCGCGAAATGAAAAAGACGTCGAGCGAGGTCAGCAGCGAGGAAAGCAGCAGCATGGAGAAGAGGGTCATGAAGATCATCATCAGCAGCTTCTCGACCAGGAACAGGCGGAAGACCTCGGGGAATTCCTCGACCCCGGCCAGGTAGCCGAAGATCTTGTTGAAGAAGAAGCCGAGCACCAGGACGAAGAAGAGCCCCAGCAGGAGAAAGAGGACGTATTTCTTTCTCTCGCCGCGCCGCAGCGAGTTGCGCAGCTGCTGGAACTTAAGCTTCAGCAGGCTTCTCATGGCGCAGCACCGTCTGGAAATAGAACTCCTCCAGGCTATCCTGCCCGGCCAGCGCCATCAGCTCGGCCAGGCCGCCCTGGACGATGACGCGGCCGTCGACGATGATGCCGATGCGCCGGCAGACCTCCTGCGCCAGGGAGAGGATGTGGGTGGCGAACAGGACGGCCGTTCCCTTGGAGGCGACCTCCTTCAGGTACAGCTTGAACTTCTTGCCCACCAGCGGGTCGATGGAGACCAGCGGCTCGTCGAGGAGCAGCAGGCGCGGCTGGACGGCGAGCGCCTGCGAGATGAGCAGCTTCTGGCGGGTGCCGGCCGAGTAGTTCTCCACCAGCTCGCCGCGGTACTCCTCGAACTCGAAGTACTTGAAGAAGAAATCGCTCTGCTCGCGGCGCCGGGCGTAGGGGATGCGGTACAGGTCCATGAAGAAGTTCAGGTGCTCCTCGCCGCTCAGCTTGTAATAGAGGAAGGGCTGGTCGGGCACGTAGGCGATGCGCTTCTTCAGCTCATGGTCCTCGCGATGATACTTCCGGCCTTCGACGATCACCGAGCCGCCGTCGGGCGCCAGCAGGCCGGCCAGGACCTTCAGGGTCGTGGTCTTGCCGGCGCCGTTCGGACCCAGCAGGCCGTAGATCTCGCCGGCGGCCAGGGAGAACGTGACGTCCTTCAACGCCTGGCGCTTGCCGAAGTTCTTCTTCAGGCCTTTGATTTCAAGCATGGCGGCATTGTAGCATATTGCGAGAATAATCGAACTACGTGACGCGTAACGCGTGACGCGTGACGCGGAACATCACCTGACCTGAAATCCCTGGCCTGGAAGATAAAGACACCCCGATGCGCCATCCACATTTGGGGTACTGAAAAGTGCCTAATCTGCTGAGATATTTTTCTTTCTCGTCACGCGTCACGCGTTACGCGTCACGAAGGTTCGTTTTATTTCTCTGTAAACGTCCAGCACCCGTCCCAGTCCTGCGGCGGGTTGTCGAGGAGCCAGCAGCAGCGTTTGGCGAAGACCTGCGCCGGCGCATCATCGGCCAGGGCCAGGAAGACGTCCATGGCCGACGCGAAATCGCCCTTGAAATAAAGCTGCAGGCCTTTCTCGAACGGTTCAAGTTGGCCGGGCCGGGAGGAGGGCGCATTTTCCTTCGCGGCGACGACCTCGAAGATCTCCTCCGGGACCTGCTTGCCCTTGACGCGCACGCGGTCGAGGCGGCGCAGGATCATCTCCCCGGCCGCCATTTGCGCCGCGAGCGTGCCGCAGATGACCCGGGTGCCGTACTGCTTGTTGATCCCCTCCAGGCGCGAGGCCAGGTTGACGGCGTCGCCGATGACCGTGTATTCGAAACGGCGGCGCGAACCGATATTGCCCACGATGACCTCGCCGCTGTTGACGCCCACGCGCATGCCCAGGCGCGGCAGACCGGCGGCGGCGAATTCGTCGTTCAGCGCCAGCAGCTTCTCCTGGCAGCGCAGCGCGGCGCGCATCGCCCGCGCCGCCTGGCGCTCATCCGCCAGCGGTGCCCCCCAGAAGGCCATGATGGCATCGCCCTCGAACTTGTTGACGAAGCCGTCCTCCTCCATGATCACCGCGGTCATGCGCTCGAGGTAAGTGTTGAGGATGCGCACCACCTCCTCGGGAGGCAGTTTCTCCGACAGCGAGGTGAAACCGGCCAGGTCGGAGAAGAAAACGGTCACCCGCTTCTTCTCGCCCCCCAGGCGCAGGCCGCCGGGGTTCTTTTTGATCTCGGCCAGCAGCGAGTCGGACATGTAGCCCTTGAAGGCGCCCTCGATGAACTTCTTCTCGCGGCGCACGCGCTGGTAACGGATATAGGCATCGGTGCCCGAGCAGATGACCAGGCCCAGGAACAGGGGGATGAAGTCCATGTCGAATCCGGCGCGGAACAGGATGAAATTCCCGGCCAGGGCCAGGAGGATGATGGCCAGCGCCGCCGCCAGCTGCCAGGTCAGGGCCTGGATCCTCGGCAGGAAGAGGTTCAGCAGGGCGATGGCCAGCAGGACCAGCAGCCACTGCAGCCGGGGATCGATCACGCGGATGAAGTCGCGCTGCAGCAGGTTGGCCAGCGCCGTGGCGTGCAGCTCGAAGCCGCTGCCCCCGGCGTTGACCGGCGTGGCGCGGTTGTCCAGCAAACCGGTGGCCGTGGCCCCGATCACGACGATCCTGTCCCTGAGGCCGGCGGGCGCCACGACCGGCTCCTCGCCCGCTTCGCGCCTGACCTGCGACTGGATCAGCTCGGAGATGGCGTAGGTCCGGAAGCTTTCCTTGCGGTAAAAGCGGAGGTTCAATCCTCCGTCAGCGGCGAAGGGGACGTCGTCCAGTTTCAGTTGCGGCTCGGCGTACAGGGCCATGGCCAGCGCCAGGGAAGGATAGACCCTGCCGCCATGTCCGACGAAGTGGCGGATGCGGCGGTAGACATGGTCGCGATCGGGATCGGCCTGGGCATTGCCGGCGCCGCGCGCCGCCGCGCGCAGGGAGGGCAGCGGCAACAGCACCGGCCCCTGTCGGACCGGCAACCGCTTCAGTTGCGGCGCGGAGGGCAGGGCGAACCGTTCCACCCCCTCGGAGGCGTCCTCGCCCTTGCGAAAGACCAGCGGCAGGAAAACACGCCCCGAGCTTTCGATCGAGGCGGCCAGCCGCTCGTCCTCGCCGTCGTAAAGGCCGGGCTCGCTGAGGACCAGGTCGATGGCGACCGCCCTGGCGCCGGCGGCAACGAGATAGTCGACGGCCCGGGCGTACAGGCTGCGCGGCCAGGGCCAGGAAATGTTGAATTCGCGGCTGTAGAAATCGATGCTCCCCTGGTCGATCTTGGCCAGCACGACATCGCCCGGCGCGGCGGAAGCGGACAGGAGGATCTTCTGGTCGTAGATCTTCGACTCGTAAAGACGGGAAAGCAGGCTGCCCAGGAAGAAGGTGACGGCGAAGATCAGCGCCGTCGACAGCCCGAAGCGCTTCAATTTCAGCGGCGCGCCAGCGCCTGCCGGAAGCGGGCGCCGCGGGCTTCGCGGCCATTGCTGTCCGCGGCGGGGCCGGCGTTGCCCGCGACGTAGGCCATGCGCCTGGCGGCCGACGGGTGGGCCGAGAAGGCCTTGATCTTCTTCTTCTCGACCGCCCTGATCTTTTCCAGCATGTCGCGCAGCGCCCCGGGGTCGTATCCCGTCAGAGCCAGCAGTTCCAGGGCCCCGAGATCGGCGTTTTTTTCCTGGCCGCGCGAATACCCTTTTTGCAGCAGCGTGCCGCTGATGTCCATGACCGAATCCTGGAAAACGCCGAGGGCGCCGCCGCGGGAGCCGACCGCCTCGCCGGCGGTGAAGGTTCCCAGCGCCTTGAGCCGCTGGGAACGGATGGCTTTCAAGGGGTCCCTGGCCACGATGTGCTGGATCTCATGGGCCAGCACCGCCGCCAGCTCATCCTCGTCGCCGGCCATCTCGACGATGCCGCGCGTCAGGAAGATGATGCCGCCCGGAGCCGAAAAGGCGTTGGCCTCCTCAGTGTCGAGCAGGGCGAAGTGGTAGCCGCCGTACGTCTCGGGCCGCTGGCAGCGGAGCACCAACGCCCCACCCACCAGGTTGACGTAACGGGTCAGGGCGCCGTTCTTCCACAGCGTGTACTGGCCGAGGATGTTCGCCGCCACCGCGCGGCCGATATGGTATTCCTCCTCTTCATTGATCTTGTGCGCCGCGCCCGAAACAAGTTCCATCCCCTTTTTGGCCTTTTTGATCTTGCTCAGGCTGACCGGGGGCTTCCACGAGACCAGCAGCGCGCACAGCAGGGCGACCGGCAGCAACCGCTTCATTTCAGTCTCCCGTCGCGCAGGAAGCGGGACAGGGCCGGGAGGGCGACGTCCTGTTCCATGACCCAGCCCAGGTCGGCGAAGTTAAAGCCCTTGCTGTTGCGCAGTTTCTTTTCGTTGCCCTCGTCGAAACCCTTGGCGGCCAGCGCCAGCTCATCCTGGCTGGCCCCTTTCGGGCCCGGGGCGATGCCGCTCAACGTCACCTTGCTCTCCACGACGGCGCTGCGGTGGACGAAGCCTTTCACTCCCCCGGCGTTGCGCACCCGGTACCAGCTCCCCTGCGTTTCCAGCAGTTCCAGCCGGTTTCCCTTCTGCAGGGAGCAAAGTCCGGCGGAGAGAAAATCGGGCTGCGCAAGCAGGTTCGTGCGCAGCACCTGGACCACCAGCGCCTTGCCGGCCGGCAGCAGCGCTGCCGCGGCCAGCAGAACCAGCAACCACGCCATTTTCTTCATGGTACACCTCGTCGCCGCTTCACGCGGCCTGCATCGTGATTATAATGCAAGCGGGTGGGATTTTCAACGCGCGGCCGCTGCGGGCGATCCCCATCCTCGAGCGCCGCGTCCGGGATGAGGATTTCGACTCGGAAAAACTCAATTTTCCCGGCATCGCCTGCTACCAGGGGGAGACTTCGCCGGCGCCTAGACCTCCTGATCGAGGAAGCCCGGACAAAGCTGGGCACATCCGGCTCGCGGGATGTGGAAAACGGCCCTACTTCGTCGGGTCGAAGCCCAGCAGGTTGATCTTCCCGTACCAGACCACCAGACTGGACAGCGCGGCATAGATCATGACTACGGTCACCGACTTGATAACGATCTTGTACCAGAGCCTGTCGATGTGCTCCACGAAGAGCACCTGCAGGCCGCGCATGACAATGTAGCAGCCGATGGCGAACAGGGTGTAGTTCATGATCCCTCCATATTTTTTTTCAATGGCGCGTTCCCTTCCCCGTCTCGCCCGGGGCGGTCAGGACCAGCTTGACGATCTCCGAGCGCGAAAGGAAGCGCATGGGCGGACCCCAGGTGCTGGTCCCCGACGAGGTGTGGATGAACGAATCTCCCAGCCGGTACAACCCGGCCGGGTACCTGTAAGCCAGGAGGACCAACAGGTCCATGGGCGGGATCTGGCCGGCATGGGTATGACCGGAGAGCTGCAGGCCGACCCCGCGCCGCGCAGCTTCGGCAAAGAGCCGGGGCTGGTGGCGGAGTAGCACTTTGGGCAATCCGGGCTCCAGCCCCGCCAGCGCCGCATCAAGGTCGGGTCCGGGCAGATTCATGCGCGCCGCCGTTTCATCTTCCAGGCCGACGACGGCGAGCCGCGAATCGATGACCCACGACTCGTTGCGCAGCACCCGCCAGTTGCTGCAGCGGGCCAAATCGGTGAACTTGGCGATGCCGGCGTAGAACTCATGGTTGCCGGTGACGGCCACCACGCCGTGGCGTGCCCGCAGCCCCCCCAGGACCGGGCAGTATTTCCCGTCGCGGCCGATCTCGCCGTCGAGGGTGTCGCCGGTGACGCAGACCAGGTCGGGATCCAGGGCGTTGGTCTTCTCGACGATGCGGCGCAGGCGCCTCATGGAGGTAAGGTTCCCGACATGCAGGTCGGATATCTGAACGATGGTGAATCCGTTCAGCTCCGGCGGCAGGCCGCGCAGCGGCACGCGCTTTTCGCGGACCACCGGGCCGAGGGCGGCATTGATCAGCGAGAAGGCGCTGACCAGCAGGACCAGCGCCAAAGCGGCCAGGACCAGCAGCCGCCGCTGTTGCGGCAGCAGCAGGGACAGCAGCAGCTCGAGCAGGAAAACGCTCAGGGCGATGGCCAGCATGCCCAGCCATATGGAGCCGGCGCAGAGCACGGCGCGGAACGATGCCAGGCGGCTGAGGAACTCGCCGGCGATGAAGAGGAAGGCGCCGGCGGCCAGGACCCACTTCAGGGCCAGTCGCTGGCCCGGGGCCAGGGATAACCCGGAGGCGACGCGCCAGTACACGAACAGGTGCATGGCGGCATAGACGCTCAGTACGATGGCCAGGAACACGATGAACTGCATCTTGGGCATGTCACTCCTTCTCCGCCGCCGGGGATCGGCGATTCGGGCGGCGTTCAGGCATCGGGGAAAAGTTCGCGCAGGACCTGCAGCGATTCCGGGAAAAGCCCTGACACGGGGACGTATTCCCAGCTTGCTTCGCTCAGGCGCCAGCGGTCGCTCTTGCGCAGCCGGCAGGAAACGCGGTAGTTTTCGCCGTCAAAACCGACCGCCTTGCGCAGGGCGGAGGCCACGCCGCTGTAAAGGGAAACGTCGATCTCGGCCGCTGCGGTCCCGTCCTCGCCCAGCGTTACGCGCCAGGAGAGCAGCTTGGCCTTGATGCCCCGGTAGCGGCGGAAATACTCCTCGGCCATCTCCCGGGAGGCGGTGAGGTCACGCCCCTCGTGATCGCGGTAGCCCTCGTCCAGGTGGGCGATCAGCCCGTCCGTATCCCGGCGCTCCACCCGGTCGGCCATGTCGGCGAAGACGCCGGCGACGGCATCCTCCTCGCTCTGCCCGCGGCAGCCGTTGAGCAGCATGGCCGCGAGCACGCACAGGACGATGGCCGCCATCCGCCCCGATTTTCGCCTCTGATCCGTTTTCATGCGCCGATTATAGCAATTCCTGCCATAAATGCAATTGCATAACAGTGTCAGTGACAGTGTCAGTGTCAGCAGGAAATAAAAGCAATCGGCTGACGGTGGACGGTTGACGGTTGACGGTCAGAAATGCGATACGAAGACATAAATTCCAAATTCCAATAACCAAATCCCCTGGCGGGGACTTTGACCAAAACGAAGATCTAGAATTCAAGAGCAGAAATTGTTGAAGCGTTGAAACGTTGAAGCGAAAGAAAAAGAGATTTTCCCAAGGCTCTTGCTGACACTGACACTGTCACTGTCACTGAAATCATTTGAAAAAAACGCTGTTTTTTGCTGTAATGGGCGAATGACAGCACTGGATTGGCTGGTCATCGCGGCGACGATCGCCCTGGTCATCGCCATCGGCTTCCGCCTCAGCCGCCGCCAGGGCGACGAGGTCGATTATTTCCTAGGCGGCCGGCGCTTGCGCGGCTGGCCGGTGGGGCTTTCGCTGCTGGCCAACCAGGTCAGCGCCATCAGCCTGGTGGGCGCCCCGGCGTTCATCGCCGTCAAGGCGAACGGCGGGCTGCGCTGGCTGCAGTACGAGCTGGCCGTTCCCCTGGCCATGGCCGCGATCCTCATCGTCCTCCTGCCCCTGTTCCATAACTCGCGCTCGATATCCATCTACCGCTTCCTGGACGAGCGCTTCGGCCCGAAACTTCGCCTGCTGGTCACCCTGGTCTTCCTCGCCAGCCGCAGCCTCGGTTCCGGCGTCGTCCTGCTGGCCACGGCCTACGTGACCGCCGTCTGCCTCGACATCACCCTGCTGGCGGCCCTGGCCGCCATCACCCTGGTCACCCTGGCCTACACCACCCTGGGCGGCATCACGGCGGACATCTACACCGACATCATCCAACTGGCCATCCTCTGGACCTCGGCACTGGTCTGCATCTTCATTCTCGTCCGCCTGCTGGGCGGATTCCCGGCGCCGCTGGTATCCGCCGACCCCGGCCGCTATGCCGTGATCGTCAGCGGCGGCGGCGCCGGCAGCACCTTCTCGTTCTGGCCGATGCTGCTGGGCGGCTTCTTTCTCTACCTCTCCTATTATGGCTGCGACCAGAGCCAGGCGCAGCGGCTGCTGACCACCGCCGACCGCGGCCAGGCCCGACGGGCCCTGCTCATCAACGGCCTGCTGCGCTTTCCCATCGTCGCCAGCTATTGCCTGATCGGCTACCTGCTGATCCCCTTCCTGGCCTCCCATGCGGCATTCGCCGCCCGCATCGCCGGCCTGCCTCCCGACTACATCATGCCCCATTTCTTCCGCGGATTCATCCCATCCGGGCTGCTGGGTTTCGTCATCGCCGGCATCTTCGCCGCCTCCCTCTCCAGCCTCGATTCGGCCCTCAACTCCCTGAGCGCCGTCACCTGGAACGACGTCCTGCTTGCCGTCCGCCCCGGCCTGGCCGGGCTGCACGAAAGAAAGAAGCTGCTCCTGTCCCGTTCGCTGACGCTGCTCTGGGGCGCGGCGGCGTTCCTGGCCGCGCTGGCCATGGCCGGGTCCGGCGAAACGGTTATCGAGATCGTCAACAAGATCGGCTCCGCGTTCTACGGGCCGATCGCCGCCGTGTTCATCGTCGGCGCCCTGGCGCCGCGCGTGCGGGAGTCCGCCGCGATCCTCGGCCTGCTGGCCGGCTTCGCCGCCAACCTCTTTCTTTGGCTCTTTCACGGTGACGGCGTCTCCTGGCTGTGGTGGAACGTGATCGGCTTCGGCATCACCGCGGCCGTGGCCCTGGTGCTTCCCGGGCGCGGCGCGGGCGCATCCCGGCCGTCTCTGCCGCGTTCGTCCTGGTCGCCGCAGGACCGGCGGGCGGTCCTCATCCTGGCCGCCTGGTTCGCGGCCATCCTGCTCCTGCTGCTGGCTTTGCATGTCTCCCTTGCCGGACGCTGAGCAAATAAATCGAGAATATTGAGATATTGGGCAGCCATCGATATATTAATTCCAGATAGTAAGGAGGAAAAAATGAAACTCTGGGCAACGATCATGGCTTTCATGCTTTTAGCGGCGCTCCTGCCGGCGGAAACAAAAGTGACGATCACCTCGCCGGTGAGCGGTGAGGACTGGATGCTGGGTAGCACCCAACGATTCACCTGGAACAGCAACGGCTACACGGGGACGGTAATGATTGAGGTCGGAAGGATTGACGGCGGCACGGAATATTGCAGCCTTCCCCCCGGGGGTCATCCTTATCCCCCGGCCGCGAACGAGTTCTATCAGTGGAAAGTGGGCGATACGGGGCCGGGGAATCCGCCGCTGCCCCCTGGAGAATACTCCTTCAGCATCTACCACATGGGCGGTGACATCGATGGCTCCTGGAGCCTTGGCGGCAGGTTCACCATCACAAGCGTGATATCGCAGATTCCCAAATATAAGATCCTGCGTATCATGTATCGACTGCCATTTCCGCCCGATCCCTGCCTCTGCCCCGAATTCGACCTGAAGCCTCTCGGGGAGGTGTTCGCCGAGCTGAAATCCCCCGTGCGCATCGTCCTGATGAAGAACGGCCGCCAGATCCAGGAACTTGGCAATTTTGCCAAGGGTTCCCGGCTGCCGGCCTCGCTGAAGCCAATGTTGAGCCAGAAGGATTTCGATCAGCTAAAAGGCGGCAAGGCCAAGTTCACCCTGGCCGTTCTCGGCGCCCACGGGAAGATCCTCTCCGAGCACGCGTTGGAGAACCAGTTGATTCAGCTCAAGCGGTAGACCTGCATTATTGAAGCGGGAGATCGGGCTCCTGCGGCCGCCGGTTCCAGCCCGATAAAATGGAACCGGTGGAAGATCTTATTTTTTCGATCCTTGCCCGGCAATGGGCGTGCACATGGAGCCAGCCCGTCATCCCGATTCATTCCGGCAGCCAATCCCATTTCGCGCTCAAGGCATCGGCAAGATCATCACGGCTCCGGATGCTGTCCGCAATTGCCAACCGCGCCTGGTTTTGCTAAAATCCTTTCATGATCTGTCCTTCCTGCGGTGCCGCCAACAGCGACCATGATTCTTTGTGTTCCCAATGCCGCGCCTCGCTGACGGGATCCGGAACGGATGCGCGCGCGTCCACGGCGGCTGAGGGGCGGCTGATCCTGGGCGGCCGTTTCCGCGTGCTGCGCTCGCTGGGCAAGGGCGGCATGGGCGAGATCCTGCTGGCCGAGGATGTCAAGCTGGGCCGCAAGGTGGCCATCAAGAGCATCAGCCCCGCGGCGCTGAGCGAGTGCGACTCGAAAGCGCGTTTCCTGCGCGAGGCCCGGGCGGCATCGCGCCTGGAGCACCCCAACATCTGCACCATCTACGAGATCGCCGAGGAGGATGGCCGGGAATTCATCGTCATGCAGTATATCGACGGGGTCACGCTGGACCAGCTGCTGAAGATGAAACCGCTGGCCATCGGGCAGGTCATCCAGATCGCGGCCCAGATGGCCGAGGGCCTGGCCGCCGCCCAGGCGCAGAGCATCGTCCATCGCGACATCAAGCCCGGCAACATCATGATCGACCGCGGCGGCCAGGTGAAGATCCTCGATTTCGGCCTGGCCAAGATCTGCGGCGAGACGGAAGCCGACCGCGCGGCCGATCGCCGCGACAGCGACCTCACCGAAAAGGGCATCGTCCTGGGCACCGTCTCCTTCATGTCCCCGGAGCAGGCCAGGGGACTGAAGCTGGACGGGCGCAGCGACGTGTTCTCCTTCGGCGTGGTGCTGTACGAAATGCTCGAGAATCGCAACCCGTTCTCCGATGACGAGAACATCGTCACCCTGTACAACATCCTGCATCGCGAGGTGCAGTTCAGCCGCCGGGCTCCCGAGGCGCTGCGCGACATCGTGCGCCGCTGCCTGCAGAAGGACCGCAACCGGCGCTTCAGCGACTTCGGCCAGATCCGCCAGGCCCTGGCCGCCCTGAAAGCCGACCGCGAGGCGGCCGCGGCGCCGGGCGCCCGGGGCGAGACCGAGGTGATCGACGCCCGCGAGCAGCTGCAGCTCATGCGCGAATCCGACGGCCGCCCGCCCGCCAGCGACGACGAGCACCTCAGCGAGATGGTGCGCAGGCTGAAAAAGCTCAAAGCTTCCACCGAAGCGCTGCGCACCGGCCGCGGCCGTCGCGCCTGGGCGGTCATGGCCGCACTGCTGCTGGCCGCCGGCGCCCTGGCCGCCTGGTGGTTCTTCGTGAAACCTGCGGCGCCGCCGGCGCCCATCTCGCCGCCGGCCCTGGACCACGTACTGATCTTCCCCTTCGAGAACCGGACCCCCGATGCCCGCATCGGCGAGGAGATCGATTTTCTCCTCCAGGAAGCGCTGAACCAGTCCGCGGGGTTCAAGGCGCTGACGGAAGCGACCGTGCGCGAACTGGAAGGAGTGGAGCAGATCGAAGAGGGGCAGATGCCGGCGCTGACGGAAAAATACGGCATCCGCTACCTGCTGCGCGGAGAGCTGAGCAGCGTGGCCGACAAGTTCAACATCGAGGCCAGCCTGTCGCGCGTCGGCGACAGCGAACCCCACGCCCCCTTTTTCATCCCGGGCAAGGAGCGCGATTCGCTGCTGACCGACCAAATCGACAACCTGGCCCGGCGCGTACGTGAATCGATCACCGGCACTGACAACGCATCGACCGGAACGGCTCCGCTCGCGGCCATGTTCGGCAGCAGCTGGCGGGCCTTTGATCTTTTCTTCCAGGGCAAGGCCATGTGGGACAAAAAAAAATTCAGCGCGGCGCGCCGCCTGCTGCTGCAAGCTGACAGCCAGGCGCCGGGGCTGCCCGCCGCCCGCTACTTCCTGGCCCTGCTCGCCGACTACACCGGTGACGCCAACGAAGCGCTGGAGCACATCAAGGCCCTGGAGCCCGTGCTGCCGGGCTTCAGCCTGCCCATGAGCCTGAAAGTGCGGGCGCTGAAAGCCAAGTTCGCCTTCGACCTTCAGGAACAGGTCCGCTGCCTGCGGGAGCTGAAGGCCATGTTCCCCTTCAGCAAGGAAAAGATCTTCGAGCTCGGTGAAGCCTATTTCCGTCACGGCGACGCCGCCCGCGCCATCCCGGAGTACGATGCCGCCCTGGCCCTTGACCGGAACTATGCCGCCGCCCTCAACCACCTGGGCTACTGCTACTCGTACCTCGGCCGCCACCGCCAGGCGATCGAGTGCTTCGAGCGCTACCGCGACATTGACCGCACCGCCAATTCCTTTGACTCGCTCGGCGACGGCTACTTCTATCTCGGCGACTACACCCAGGCGGAGAACAGCAAGATCTATGCGGTCAGCCTGGACAACACCATGAGCTGGCCCTACCTGACCCTCGCCGATATCGCCATCCTGCGAGCCGATTTTCAGGAGGCAGAGAAGAACCTGGCCGTCTACCAGAAGCTCGCCTCATATCCCAAGGCCCAGGCCGATGCCCTGACCAAGAAAGCGTTCATGCGCTATCTGGACGGAGATCATGCCGACACCCTGGACCTGCTCGCCGAGGCCTGGCGCCGGCATGATTCCACCTCCATCAACGACCACAGCGCTGAAAGCCACTGGTTGGCCGGGCTTTGCCACATCGCCCTGGACGATCTGCCCGCGGCTCGCCGTGAACTGTCCTGGCTGCAGGCATTGCGTGACGCCTACCGACTGTCCGCCGACAATTTTGACGCCGCCCTGAAATTCTGCCTGCACCTGGAAGCCCGCATCGCCGAAAAGGACATCAACCCGCAAAAGGCCGACCGGCTGTTCGGCGAACTGCTAACCATGAAAACGCAGCTCTCGTTCTGGATCACCTATTATTGCTACCCGTTCTTCCTGAACGAATACGCCGAATTCCTCGTGCGCCAGCACGAGCCGGCTTCCGCCCGCGAGGCCATCGCCCGGTGCCTGGAATTCAACCCCGATTATCCTCCGGCTCTCTGGACCCGGGCCGCGCTGGAAAAATCGCAGGCCGGGAGCGGCCGCGAGGTCCTGCGGCGCATCGCCGCCATTTACGGCGACGGCAGCGGCCGGGGCCGGAACCGCCTGCGGGACAGGCTGGCGGCGGAATTGCACTGATCTCCCATTCAAGCGGACGCAGGTCCGATGTTCGAGCAGTGTTAGTGGTAGAGATAGTGATAGTAACAGCCAAGAGCTAATCTCTTTAATATTCCGTATCTATCTTTAGTGTAGGGGCGGTTCGCGAACCGCCCCTACAAAAGCAAAACAGCCATCGGGAAATACCCCTGTTTAATGTCTACCCCAAGGTCTTTTCTTCACTACCACTACCACTATCACTACCACTTTGGCTTGAAATACCTCCTGCTAACACTATCACTAACACTAACACTGGCCAGCGAAATATCTTCTCAGTCCAGGCTGGGGATGCCGAACTTGCCCCACAGGTAGTTCAAGCGGTAGCGGCGCTCGATATCCGGGCGGCGCAGCGCCGCAGCGAGGTTGTTGAGGAACCAGGCCGCCTTGGCGTTCAGCTCGTCATCGGCGCGGAAACGATCCAGCAGCTTTTCCTCCAGCGGCCCGGGATCCGCCGCCTCCCCCAGGCGCCGCTTGGCGAACAGCATGGCGAGGTCGCTGCGGGCAAACTCCAGTTGCGGGGGGAAATGGGCCAGGAACGCCGCAAACGCCGCATGGGGGTCGGTGTCCTCCCGGCGCCGGCCGCCGACGCCCAGTTGGAGAAAAGACTGGAAATTCTTGCGCACCTCGTAACTGAATGCCGAAAAGCGTCCCGGCGGGCTATGGCGGCGACGGCCGCGCTCCACCACGCGGTCCAGCGACTCGTGGAGCACGGCTTCCGGAATCTCCTTTTCCCACCAGCGGTAGAGGACGTCGAAATCCTTGCTGGTGATGAAGAAGCGGATGTTGTGCCGCATGTCCAGGTACTGGATGATGCGGATGATATAGTCGTAGTCGCCGCCGTGGAGCATGGTTCTATCCTTGCAATCCCTCTTGGATGCGGCGCAGGCCGTGGAAGATCAGGTCGGGGGCATGGAGATCGATGCCGGCCACGCGATCCTTGAAATGGCCGGCCATTCCGCCCGTGGCCACGACCTTTGTCGCGCGTCCCAGTTCCCGGCGGTATTGCGAGATCAGGTGCTGCAGGGCGCCGACATAGCCGAAAAATATGCCCGCCCGGATGCTGTCGGCGGTATTGCGGCCCAGGGGGGAAGACGGTATCCTGAATTCGATGGGTTTCAGCTTGGCCGCATGGTCGGCCAGGCACTGGATGGCGATGTCGATGCCGGGCAGGATGCAGCCGCCGCAATAATCGCCGTTGCGGTCGACCAGGTCGAAAGTGATGGCCGTGCCCGAGTCGATGACGATCAGCGGCGGCGGGAACAGGGTCAGCGCCCCGACGCAGTCGGCGATGCGGTCGGCACCCAGTTCGCCGGGACGGTCGATCCTCAAAACCAGGCCGCCGGGGGTGCGGGAATCGAGGAAGACCGTTCGAACCCGGCAGGCGCGGTGGATTCCGGCCCGCAAACCGCGGTTCAGCCGCGGCACCACCGAGGAGGCGATGGCGGCGGTCACCCGCCCGGCCCAGGGGGACGGAAGCAGCGAGGCCAAGGCCCGCGACGACCAGGACGAGGGAGTGGGCACGCGCCGGCGCCAGACGATGGTGCGGTTGCGGAACACGGCCACGGCGGTCGTGGTATTGCCCACGTCAACGGCCAACAGCATGGAATTCCTCCTCGCTCAGCAGCGGCAAGATCGGGTTTTTCCCGGCCGACCGAGAAAAGGCCCGGGAAAAAGCCGGGGGACCGGCCCCTGTCGTTCACGGATCCCATGGCCGCTTCCCATCGCCATCCTCTATAGCAAATCGCGCAAGCAAAGTCAAAAGCGGCTGGGATTTGAAATTTTCCCCTTAATATGCTAAAGAAAGGTGAATTCGCGAAAGAGCCGCGAGTCGCCCCAAGGAGGCGAACCATGGAACTTTCCGCCTTTCAGGTCAGTAAGATCGAGCTCATCGCCGAGTATGAAGCGGCCGTGATGGAGCTCTATTGGGTCTACAGCGAAAAATTCCCCGAGCACAGGGATTTCTGGATCGACATGGCCGATGACGAGAGGAAGAACGTGGAGTGGGTGCGTTCGGCCATCGAGTCGATCAAGGCCGGCAAGATCGATTACAACCGCGACCGCTTCAATATCGAGGCCGTGCGCACGGCAATGAACTTCATCAAGGCCCAGATACGCGAGACCCTGGACAAGCCGGTTACCCTGCAGGCAGCCCTGGCGTACGCCACGGGGATCGAGGACTCGATGACCAAGAAGAGGTTCTACGAGATGATCAAGGACGACAACCAGGAGGCGCGACTCCTGCACCAGAAATTTGCCGCCGAGAACCAGAGGCACCGCGACAAGCTGAGCCAGTTCCGGCAGAAACACAAGTCATGACGCCCGCTGCGACAGCGGGCAGGAGGGAACCGTGCGCGCAAGCAATTTCATCACCCTGGCCCTTTGCGCGGCATTGACCATGGCCGCCGGCGCCGGCTTTGAATCCGACATCCTGCAGACCGCTGGCGGGAAGCTGCGCATCACCTTCATCGGCCACGGCTCGCTGCTTTTTGAAGCCGGCGGCAGGACCATCTACGTCGATCCCGACGGCCGGCTGGCCGACTTCGCCGCCATGCCCAAGGCCGACCTGATCCTGGTCAGCCACCAGCATGGCGACCATTTCGACCCCCAGGCGATCGCCGCGCTGCGTCATGAGACGACGGAGATCTTTGTCAGCGCCTCATGCCAGCCCCTGCCCGCCGGGGCCGGGATCCTGAACAACGGCGATCGCCGCGAATCTTCCGGCATCGTCATCGAAGCCGTCCCGGCATACAACCGGGTTCACCTTCGTCCTGACGGCCGGCCTTACCATCCCCGCGGCGAGGGCAACGGCTTCGTGCTCTCTTTCCCCGGCCTGCGCGTCTATGTCGCCGGCGACACGGAGAACATCCCCGAGATGAATGAATTGAAGGACATCGACGTCGCCTTTCTGCCCATGAACATTCCCTACACCATGACTCCGGAAATGACGGCGCTGGCCGCCAGAACCCTGCGGCCGCGCATCCTCTATCCCTATCATTTTTCGGACACCGACCCGCAACGGCTGGTCGACCTGCTGCGCGACGAGCCCGCCATCGAGGTGCGTGTCCGCAAGATGAACTGACGGCGCCTTCGCCCCATGCTGGGCAGCGAATTCCGGGGCCTGGCCGAGAACGTCACCCGGGCCTATGGCAACGACCCTTGGTTCTTCCTGAGGGAATTGGCGCAGAACAGCCGTGATGCCGGAGCGCGGAGCATCCGCGTCGCCGCCCGGACCGCTGCGGATGGGACGGAAACAATCGTGTTCGCCGACGACGGGCGCGGGATGACGCTGGCCCATGCCCGGCGATTTCTCTTCCGCCTCTATGCCTCGGACAAGGGCGGCGATTCGGCGGCCGCCGGCCGCTATGGCATCGGCTTCTGGAGCGTCCTGCGCTTCGGGCCTTCGCTCATCCGCTTGCAATCCCGCCGCGGCAGGGATTCATGGGCCCTTGATCTGGACGGCAACCTCAATGCCCGATCCGTCCCTGGCCGACTGGACCGCCCCGGGACCGTGGTCACCCTGACCCGCCCCGCGGCCTGTTCCGGAACCGGGGAATTCTCAGGGCAGGTGGAGGCGGGGCTGCGCACCTACTGCCGCTATCTGAGGCGCAACGATCGCAAGGGCACCATGCTGCCCCTGTGGTTCTCCGGCAGGAACCTGACCGAGCCCATGTACCTGCCCGGCGCGCTCAGTCTCTCGTTCCGCAGCGGCCCCGTGGAGGGAGCGGTGGGATTGGCGGAAAAACCCGAGGTCCGCCTCTATGCCCGCGGCCTGCCGGTCTGGCGCGGGGCGCTGCTGAGCCAAATGTCGTACCTGAACGCCGACTCCGACGCCCAGGCCGATGTCGGCGTCGGCCTAGCGCCGGTCTTCCTGCTGAATGGCAACCACCTGGATGTGACCTTTTCACGCGACCTGGCGATGGAGAACAGGGCCCTCGAGCGGGTACGCAGGAAAGCGGAGGCGGCGCTGCGGCGGCTGCTGGAGACATCCCTGGCCGCCCAGTTCCCCAGGAGCCTGCCCCGGAGGCTGGCCGACGGCATCCAGTCCGCATGGGAACGGCTGCGCCGTCCGGGCTGGCACTGGCTGCCGCTGATTCTGCTGCTGCTGCTGCCCGTGGAATTCCTGCTCTTGCGCCAGCGCGTTTCCGCGCCCGCCGCGTCCGCCGCCTCATGGTTCAGCCTGCGCTCCGGCCCCATGTCCTACCGCGGTGCCGTTGTGTCCCCCCCGCAGCCGGCGGCGGTGCCTTTCTTTTCCTACGCGCCGCCGGACCCCAACCTATTCATGCTGTTCGCTGCCGATCGGTACGATGAGGCCGCAGGCTTCGTGCGCGGCCCCGGGAAGGATTCGCGCCCGATTCCGCGCCCCGGGCCCTGCCGTGCCTCCGCGGTCGTGCGCCTGAGTCTGCGCGCCGGAAAAGGAGACATTTTCCTGCCCTTGCCCCCGGGCCAGGCGCTGCTGCCCGGCTCGTTGCGACTCGACGACCGTCCGCTGGACACGGTCTTCGCCACCGCCCAGGGGGAAACGGTCGCCCGCCTCCCTGCCGGTGGACGGGTCGAATACCGCTCCTGCCCGGTGGCGTCCCCGGAAAAACTGGCTGCGGATGAGGCCAAACGGTACACCGCCCTTCCCCGCCGCATGACCCTGCCGCCCGACCTGCAGGCCGCTGTGGCCGCCTTGCGCCGGGCGCCGGTCCCGGAGCGGGTGGCTTTGGCGACCGCCCTGGCGAGCCACCGGCTGGCCTACGACACCTCACCGGCCACTGCCGAAGGCTACCGCCTGCGGGGTGACGGTTCTTCCTGGCTGGTCAGGGTCCTGCGCATCGGCGCCGGCGACTGTGATGTAATCAACGGGCTGCAGGTTCTTCTGCTCAGGAAAATGGGGGTGCCGGCGCGACTGGTCATCGGCATGATCGGTGAGAACGGCCTGGCCCGCTCCCGGCTTCACGCCTGGGGCGAGTACTTTGACCGGGGCTGGCAGGTCAGCGATGCCACCCCCATTGCGGCCAGCGGTCGGCCTTCGCCAACAGGCACAACGCCTGCCGGGCTCGACGGCGCCGGTCTTCCTCCCGACACCGTCCAAACGACGGGTCGCAGCCATCCCGATCCGGCCCTGCTCACCGTCCTGC
The DNA here is from genome assembly GCA_002327965.1 of Candidatus Aminicenantes bacterium UBA2199. Taxonomy (GTDB): domain Bacteria; phylum Acidobacteriota; class Aminicenantia; order UBA2199; family UBA2199; genus UBA2199. The sequence continues at coordinate 38,035 of DCVB01000097.1, forward strand.
TGGCGCTGCTGGCCGGCGGCGGACTCTACCTGCTGATGCGCCGGGACCGGGTCGTGGCAACGGCGCCGGCGAACATCGAGGGCAGCCGGGCGGCGCTGCTGCAGGTCGCCCGCCAGGCCATGCTGCGTCCCGAAATCTGGGGGGACGACAATCCTTTGCGGCGTCACCGTTTGCTGCCGACGGTCAACGGTGCCGGTCTATCCTTGCTGCAGGCACAACGACTGCTGCGCCGGCGGCGGCTTTTCACCACCGCCAACCGCAACCCCCTGGCCCTGGCCATGGCGGCAAGCCGCATTACCGTTCTTGACCTGAGCCAGCCGCTTTACGCCCCTCTGGGGGCGCTTCTCGACGGCGCTGTCGACACCGACGCGCTGTGCCGCCTGCGCCCGCAGCCGGAGGCAGAAACACCCGGTTTGCTGGCCGAGGTCAATGCCCTGGCCAACCCCCGGTGGCGGAAGCGTTGCCCTTGCCTGCTGGCTCCAGGCGCCGGCGCCGCCGACCTGGTGCGGGTCGAGCTTCCCGGTGACCTGAGGGACGCGCCTTTCTTTTTCCCCCGCAATTTCATTGCCGTCGCGCCCGGGAGCAGGGCATATTCCCGGTCAGCGGTCCTGTACCGAACCCACCCGGCCCTGGCGGTGCTGCGCTTCCTGCGCCGGCTTGCCGACGAGGGCATGCAGGGAGAAGGACCCCGTCCCGCGCGCCTGCAGCGGGCGGCGCGGCGCCTGCTGGAGAGATTCCATGGTTGACGGAAAGGGCTTGCAGGACGAGGACGTGATCTTCACCGCAGGCGGCGAACTTCTTTCCGTCGACGCCGATGCCCACTTGCAGAAGCTCGCCTCCAGCATGTTCCCCACCCCAGCCCAGCTGCCGGTGGAATTGGTGCGCGCGGCCCTTTCGCGCCGGGCAAAAAAAGTGGCCCTCAAGATCGGGCGTTCGCTCCTGCTCGTCGAGGACGACGGCGAGGAGATCGCCGCCAGCCATTGGCGGCATTTGGCCTGTGCCCTGGACACGAACCGCGCTCCCGCCGACAGGGAACAGGCCATCAGCGCGCTGCAGGAAGCGGCACGTCCGGGCATCGGCTTGCTGGCGGTCCTTGTACCCGGCGCCGAGGAGATACGGATCGAGAGCCCCGGCAGGGAAAACCGGCCGGCCCTGCAGGTTCGCGGCGGGACCGTTTGCTCGCCGGCGGTAACGACGTTGGACCGCGGCACGCGCATCGCCATCCGCCGCCGCAACGGCGCGATCGCCGGTGAAAAAAAACTGCTCGCGGAGCTGTGCGCCGCCGTTTCCGGCGAGATCACTCTCAACGGCCTGAGGATCGAAAAAAAACCCGTTTTGCGGCGGACCCTGGTGCAGCAGGAAGTGGACTTCGGCCCGGGTCAGGGATCTTCCCTGGTGGCCATTCTCGCCAAGGGGGACATCTGCCGCATCTGGCTGCTGGACCAGCGCATCCCCTGGCAGTTGTTCACCAGCGCCTCCTACCGCGGTCTGGTTTTCGATGCGGCGCTGGAATCGCGGCGGGCGGCGACGGAACGGGAGTTCGCGCAGCTGGCCGCAGCCGCCGCCCGCCTCTATCACTGGCTGGCCGAACACCATCCATCCTTTCCCCCACGTTACCAGGAGCGCATTGAGGAGCTTCTTTTCAAAAAGATGGAGATGAGCGGCGACCTGCGGCTGGTTTCCTCTTTTGCCCCCTTCCGCCTCTGGCGCTCCCATCGGCGCCTGAGCCTCGAAGAAGTGCGCCGCAAGGCCGATGCGGGCGCCTTATACGCACTTCCTCTGAATGCCTCCCCGGAACGATTTCCGTGTGTCCACCAGGAGGCGCTGCAACTCACGCCGCGGCAGAGGGATTTTTTGCTCCATATCGCCGGGGTGCCCCTAATCCCGTTATCACCCGCCGCGGCGGGTCGGGGGATGCGATCCAGGCTGGCCGGCGCCTGGACGCGTCTCACTCGCCTGCTGGCCGCCCGGCTGCCTCATCGGCGCACCGGGGTTCTCGATCATGCCCGCCTGGACGATGGGGAACGGCGATTGTGCCGCGAATTGGAGCTCATGGCGCACGGACATGCCGTTGCGCCCTTCCCTTTCCATGTGGCCATGATCCCGGGCCGCGGCCTCACTCCCTGCCTTTGGCGCCCGGCGAAATCGGGAGACCTGCTGCTGCGCCGCGGCCATCCACTGGTGAAGGCGGCGGTGCGCAGCGTCGCCCGCGACCGCGCCAATGCCGAACTGGCCTTTACGGCGCTGGTGCCGCCGGGCTTTTTGACAGTCGGCCGCCGTTGACTTAGAATAGCGGGGGTACATCCCCGAGAGGTGAAGCATGCCGACAAGCCAAAAGATCATGTGGATCGGGGTGGCCGTCGTCGCCGCGGCCATCATCGCCCTGGCTTATTTCCTTTTCCTGGCCCCGCCGGCGGAAAAAGCACAAACCGTCATCACGGATGCCCCGGCGCCTGCCGCCCCCGCATCAACGCCGGTCGCCGCCGAGGACGACGACGTCGACCCGGCCATCGTCCCGCTCGATCTCGATTTGGAGCAGAGCGACGCGGCCGTGCGCGAGCTGGTCGGGGAAGAGGGGGTTCCGGCGGCGCTGAAAGGCTGGCTGCGGCAAAAGGAGCTGGTGCGCACCGCGGTCGCCGCCGTGGACGCCGTTGCCCGCGGGGAGAGCCCGGCGCCGCTCCTGCCTTTCCTGGCCCCGGAGGAAAAATTCCAGGTCATGGAAAAGGACGGCGAACTGCGATTGGACCCGAAGGGCTTCCGGCGCTATGACCCGCTGGTGAATGCGTTCACGGCGGTCCCTGACACCACATGGATCACCTGGTACAGGACGCTGCGCCCCACCCTGGAGAAAGCTTTCCGAGAGCTGGGCTACCCGGGCGTCACGTTCGCCCAGCGCCTGAGCCAGGCCTGCGGGCAGCTGCTGCGGACGCCGCGGTTCACGGAGCCCATCGCCCTCGAGAGAAAAATCATGAGCTTCGCGTTCGTTGATCCGCAGCTGGAGGCGCTGAACCCGGCGCAGAAGCATATGCTGCGACTGGGCCCGGGGAACGCGGAGCGGGTGCGGGCAAAAGTGCGTGCGCTGGCAGCTCAATTGGGAACGGGCGGGAAAAAAGAATAAGAGGAACTGTCAGCGGCCCCGGCGATTGATTTCGGCTGCTTGCGGATTATCGCAAAGATCGGTCAGTTGCGGCGGATTATTCCGCCACTTTGACGTTGGCGGCTTTGGGTCCCTTGTCTTCCTGAATGACCTCGAACGTGACGTCTTGCCCCTCTTCCAGGGTCTTGAATCCCTCCTGGGAGATGATGGCGGTGTGGTGAACGAAGATGTCCTTGCCGTCCTCACCGTGAATGAATCCATACCCCTTCTTGGCATCGAACCATTTGACTTTGCCTTTTAACATGGTTGCTTGTTCCTCGCAATTTTGAGATGCATCATGCTAGCACACTTCTTTTCGAGAGTCAAACGGGAAGCGATTCGACGCGCCGGCCGGGCGGGAGCGGCTGGATGAGATTCGGGGATTGCCACGCGTCCCGCAATCATGATAGAGTATCAACGGAGGTGGAAATGGCGCATCTCACCGCCCGTTCCGCTTACAAGGACCTGAACGACCGGTTGAACCTCTTTCCTCAGGGGGCCCCGCCGTCGGCCGCCCTGTACGGCATCCTGCAGTTGCTGTTTTCCGAGGCCGAAGCCGCCCAGGTCGCCGGGCTGCCCATCAAGCCCTTCACGGCTGCCAAAGCAGCCGGCATCTGGAAAAAATCGGAGACCGAGGCGCGGAAGACCCTGGACGCGCTGGCGGACCGCGGCATTCTCGTCGACACGCAGCGCCCGGACGGGAGGATGGTCTATTGCCTGCCTCCCCCGATGGCCGGCTTTTTTGAGTTCTCCATGATGCGCCTGCGCGGAGACATAGACCAGAAGCTACTGTCCGAGCTTCTGTATCAGTATCTCAACGTCGAGGAGGAGTTCATCCGGCAGCTTTTCTGCAGCGGCGAGACCCAATTGGGCCGGGTGTTCGTGAACGAGGAGGCGTTGGACGCGGAGAATTCGCTGCATGTCCTCGATTACGAGCGCGCCTCGGAGATCGTCCGGTCCGCGCGCCATGTCAGCGTGGGCATCTGCTATTGCCGCCACAAGATGGAGCATCTCGGCCGCGCCTGCGCCGCCGCGATGGAGATCTGCCTGACGTTCAACAACACGGCCGACTCGCTGGCGCGCCACGGCATCGCCCGCCGCATCGACGCCTGCGAAGGACTGGACCTGCTGCAGCAGGCCCGCGACCAGCTCCTGGTGCAATTCGGCGAGAACGTGCGCGAATCGGTGAACTTCATCTGCAACTGCTGCGGCTGCTGTTGCGAGGCCATGATCGCCGCCCGCCGCTTCGGCTTTCTGCATCCGGTCCATACCAGCAACTATCTGCCGGTCATCGACGAAACCTCCTGCAGCGGCTGCGGCAGGTGCGTCCAGGCCTGCCCGGTGCAGGCCCTGGCCCTGGTCGCGGCCAACGACCCCCGGAACCCAAAGCGAATGATTCCCCGCCTTGACCCGGAGCTTTGCCTGGGCTGCGGCGTCTGCGCCGCCGCCTGCCCCGGCAAGTGCATCGCGCTGGCGCAACGGCCGCAGCGGGTGATCACCCCGTTGAATTCCACCCATCGCGCCGTGGTCATGGCCATTGAGAGGGGCAAGCTGCAGAACTTGATCTTCGACGTTCAGGCCCACTGGAACCACCGGGCCATGGCCGCCGTGCTGGGAGTCATCCTCAGGCTGCCGCCGCTCAAACAGGCCCTGGCCAGCCGCCAGATAAAGTCGCGTTACCTGGAATTCCTGATCCGGAAGCTGAAGGCCTGAACGAAAGAGAACCGACGGGAATACAAGCGGACGAACACGGACGGGCACGGACGAACACGGACAAGATAAGAGAGTTATATTGTATTTGTTCAGGGCTTCTGGTATATTGATTTTTCTAAAAAGGAGCCCGCAATGAAAAAATTCTTTGCCATCGCTTTCATTTTCCTGCTGTTCGGTCTCGGCGCCTGCCGGAAATCCGCCGCAACCCAGCAGGCCCTGAAAAAAGAGGATCTGGACAGCCAGAAGAAGAAGGTCAGTTACGCCATCGGCCTCGACATCGGCAAGAACTTCAAGGCCCGCTTCATGGACGTCGACCTCGACGTCATGCTGCAGGGTCTCCAGGACGGCCACACGGCCGCCACTCCCCTGCTGACCGACGAAGAGATCCAGAAGATCATGGGCGAGTACCAGCAGGAAATGATGAAAGCCGACCAGGACCGCCGCCAGGTCCAGGGGAAGGAAAACCTGGCCAGGGCGGAGGTCTTCCTCAAGGAGAATGCGCAAAAGCCCGGAGTGAAGGTCACCGCCAGCGGCCTGCAATACAAGGTGATCACCGAGGGCACGGGTCCCCGTCCAAAGGAGAGCGACACCGTCAAGGTCCATTACCGCGGCAACCTTCTCGACGGTACCGAGTTTGACAGCTCCTACAAGCGCAACGAGCCGGCCGTGTTCCCGCTCAAGAACGTGATCAAGGGCTGGAGCGAGGCCCTGCAGCTGATGCGCGTCGGCTCCAAGTACCAGGTCGTTCTGCCCAGCAGCCTGGCCTACGGTGAACAAGGCGCCGGGCAGGCGATCGGCCCCAATGCCGCCCTGGTATTCGAAGTCGAGCTCCTGGGCATCGAAAAACCCGGCGATGAATTGCAGCGCGGAATGACGGAGTGAGCCGGACGCCGCTGTTCGTCAGCATCGCCGTCTGCCAGCTGGTGGGGATCGCGGGCTCTTTTTTCACCCGGCCGGCCATTCCGGGCTGGTATGCCGGGCTGCGCAAGCCCTGGTTCACGCCGCCCGACTGGCTTTTCGGCCCGGTATGGATCACCCTCTACCTGCTGATGGGCATCGCCGCCTACCTGGTCTGGAGCCGGGGGACGGCGCGCCCGGGGGTGCGGACCGCCCTGGCCGTCTTCCTGGTCCAGCTGCTGCTGAATGCCGCCTGGTCACCCGTTTTCTTCGGCCTGCGCTCGCCCCTGGCCGGGGCCGTCGTCATTGTCCTGCTCTGGCTGGCGATCGCGGCGACGATTTTCCTTTTCTGGAAAGTATCCCGTTCCGCGGCGCTGCTGCTCCTCCCCTATCTCCTCTGGGTCACGCTGGCCTCGGCGCTGAACATGGCCATCTATTTTTTGAATCGTTGATTGAAACCAGGCCGGATGGATGATCGATCGCCTTGCGTCCGGCGTCATGCGTGACGGCATGGGTACGCATGACGGGTGACCAATGACCGCTGGGTCCGGCTAGCTCTTCATTACCGACTCGATGCTCTGCCCTTCCGACCGCCGGGCATCGGCGCGCTTGAGCAGGACGGCGAAAATGAATCCCACCGCCCCCAGCAGGGCGAACATCAGCATGGTGCTGCGGTAGTCGACGACGGCCACGCTTTGCCCGTCGATGATCTTCTGCGTCGTATGGGCGTCGGAGATGCGGCCGGCGATGTAGGGGAAGATCATCAGACCGACATTCTGGATGTAGCCGACGACGCCGAATGCCGTCCCCAGCCGCTTCTCCGGGACCATCATCGGGATGGCGGCCCAGAGCGCCGCCGGCACCAGCGACAGGGCGATGCCGACGATGAAGATCGGGATCACGGGCGGAACGAAAGTGAAGCCGATCAGCAGGTGGCTGGGAATGAGCAGCAGCGAACCGAGCATCATCAGCGTGGCCCGCTTGCCGTGGCGGTCGACCAGCCAGCCGAAGATCGGCGTGAAGATCATGGTGCCGAATATAAGGGCCGAGGCGATGGTGCCGGCCAGTATCTCGCTGTAATGGAACTTCTGCACCAGGATGTCGGGAGCGTAGGCCTGGAAGGGGAAAACCGCTGAATAAAAAGTTACGCACAGCAGCGAGATGAACCAGAAGGAGGGGCTGAACGTGAATACCTCCTTCAGGCGGAATTTTTCTTCGGGCTGGCCGGAAGCGGCGATCCCCGTCTCCGGCATGGGAGCGCCCATGCGCCCCCGGGCCCGGCGCTCGAGCCAGAGGTAGAAGAAAAAGGTGGAAAAGCCCAGCAGCATCAGCGCGGCGGCGAACCACAAGGCATTGCGCAGGCCCCAGCGCGTGGCCACCGGAGCCTGGATGTTGAGGGCCAGGAACGTGCCCAAGCGCATGATGGTCAGGTTCATGCCGTAGGCAAAGGCCAGCTCCTTGCCCTTGAACCAGCGCGCCAGCACCTTGTTGTTCACCACCAGGATGGCTTCGGCGCCGACGCCGTACACGGCGCGCCCCAGGAGCATGACCTTGAGTTCCGGGCTCCATTCGGGGAGGAAGGCAGTGCGCAGCCACTCATAGGCCGGTCCCAACAGGCGCGGCAGCCCATCCATGGCTCCCAGCGCCGTCAGCACCGCGCCCAGGAAGCACAGGAAGCCGTACAGGATCCCCGATTTCTTCAGGCCAAGCTTGTCGACCAGCACGCCGGCCAGCAGCAGCATCAGCAGGAAGACGTTGGCCACGGCGTATGCCGAAAAGAGCAGCCCGTACTGAGAGCCGGAAAAGCCGAGACCTCCCTGGGCGGCCGGTGCCTTGATCAGCGTTCCCAGCGGCGTGATGGAATCATAGATGAAGTACTGGGAGAAACAGATCAGGCTCATGATGGCCAGCACCAGCCAGCGGAAATACGGTTTCAAGGGAGAGTGGTCCGATTCCGGGTTCATGGGTTCGACTCCTTAGGCTCGCGGGATGAAGCGGGGAAGGGGCACGGCACGCCGGGCATCGTCAAGCCGAAGTGCCCGGCTCCCGGCGCGGGGGCTTGCGATCCAGGGCGGGAGACAATTTGCGCGCCTCGTCATCCCTGCCCTTGCGTTGCGCGCGGATCTTGGTCATCACGTCGACGGAAGTGTTCTTCACCCGGAGCGTTTCGCCATCCAGCAGGGTGAGAACGGTGGGCGGGCCGGGATCGATCTCCCTGATCGTATCGCTGTTGAGCATGATCTCCAGTCCGTCATGGCGAAACAAGCGGATCATCTTTTTTCCACTCCTGCGGGGCCCGCCCATGGGTCCTTGCGGTGGGGAACCCGGAGACCCCGATCAAGATAAATTTTATAATATCACCATTCGCCGTGCCATGCAATCGCCCCGGGATGGTTTGACTTCGGGCCTCATTGCGCATATATTCCGGGGATGGACGCCGGCAGATATCACGAGCATTACCTGCTGCAGGCCGGCTGGCTGGCGCCGGCCCGCCATTATCTCTTTCGCAAAGCGGGACTGGCCCGTTGCCTCCGGGTTCTTGACCTGGGCTGCGGCAGCGGCGTCATCGCCGAGGAGATGCGCCGGCTCTGCGCCCGGCCCGTCCTGGCTGTCGACCGCGACCCGGAGATGACGTCCTTCGCCCGCTCCCGCTATCCGGAGAACGAATACCTGGCCGGCGACGAGCGGCTTCTGCGCAAAAAGGGAATGCGCTTCGACCTGATCGTCCTCTCCTTCGTGCTGATGTGGCAGGAACGGCCGCTTTCATTCCTGAACAGGACCCGGGAACTGCTCGCCGAGAACGGAGCGCTGCTGCTGCTGGCCGAGCCCGATTACGGCGGCCGGGTCGACTACCCCGCCGAACTCGATTTTCTCAAGGAAGTATTCATCGGCCCGATCCGCAGCCAGGGCGGCGACCCGTTCATCGGCCGCCGGCTCTCCTCGCTGTTGCGGCGGGCCGGTTTCTCGGCCGACGTCGAGCTGGCCAGCTGCCTGAATATCCCTTGCGGCGACACCGACGAAGCCTGGGCCCGGGAATGGCGGTTCTGGCAGGACCTGTCCGGCTTCAGCGACGCAACGCTGGCCCGCATCCTGCGCCTGGAAAAAAGGGCGATCGCCCGGCGGGAGCGGCTGGTGCTTTTCCCCGTGTTCTGCGCCCTGGCCCGTCCCGGGCGCTGAGCGCCCGCGTCCGCCGCGGCTAGAAGGTGAATTTAAAGGGAACGGAGAGCCAGACCTTGACGTTGACGTTGTCCTTCTGCGCCGGAGAGTATTTCCAGTTGTTCAGGGTTTCCTCGATCAGCACCTTGATGTCGGTCGGGACATTCCCGGTCAGGATCTTGACCTTGGTCACCTTGCCGTTCTCATCGACCAGGATGGTCGTGGGGATAGTCATGGTCTTGCCCCTGTACTTCGTGCGCATCGACGGGGAAACGGCGGGGGCGCTTCCCGATATCTTGGCCGGCTGGACCGTGACCTCGTTCAGGGGCACCTGGTCGCCCGGCTTGGTTCGGGCCGCTTCGGCTTTTTTTCTCTCGATCTCGGCCAGCCTGGCTTTCTCTTCCTCCGCCTTCTTCCGCTCCAGCTCTTCTTGGTCTTTTTTGGCCTCTTCCTCTTTCATTTGCTGCGCGGCCGCTTCCAGCTTGCGGGTTTCTTCCTCGGCCTTCAGCCGCATCTGTTCCGCTTCATTTTTCCGCCTCTGATCCTCCAGCGCCCGGATCTTCTGCTCGGTCTCCCTTCTCTCCGCCTCGTTGTCGATCGTGGCTTTCAGGGCTTCCAGCTCCTTGATCTTGTCCGTCATGGCCTTGATCTGGGACTGTTGCTCTTCCAAGGCTCTGAGTCGCTGTTCTTCCCTCGCCCTTTCCTCGGCGGTGACCTCGCTCACCTTCTTTGTGGAACTTACGGCCATGTAAACGCCGATGACCGCGGCCAGGGCAACGCCGCCCAGAACGGGCCACAGCCACCCCGGGGCCCGCTTGCGCTCGTCCAACCCTTCCAGGATGCCGCTGACCAGGTCTTCCTTGGCTTGCGGAGTGGCGGGAATCTCTTTCCTGGGCTCGGGGACGACGTAGGCCAGCTCCTGCTTGAGAATTTTCTCCTCCTCGTCGACCGACTCGCCGTAAAGCGAGTTCATGAAATAGGCCAGGTTGAAAGTGATGGAGGAGAGCTCCTCGATGTGGAAATAATTGGCGATGAAATCCTTGAATTCCTTGATGGTCAGGAAGCGTTTCAGCGGGTCGGGATTCAGCGTTTTCTTGAAGAAGGTGATGACATGGGTCAGGAAATTCTTGTCGGTCGACGGCATGTACTGCTTGAAGGTCAGGT
>DCVB01000014.1 GCA_002327965.1 Candidatus Aminicenantes bacterium UBA2199
TCGGGCGTGGTGCAGCTCGAGGACGGCCGCCGCGTCTTCGTGGGCTACGCCGACCAGAACGGCCACCCTTTCCGCTCGCTGGGAAACTACCTGCTGGAGCAGCAGCTGATCGGCCGCGGCCAGCTCTCGCTGCAGGGGATGAAGGCCTTCCTGAAGCAACGCCCCGATGTCATCCCCAGGGCCCTGAGCGCCAATCCCAGCTACATCTTCTTCAAGATCAGCGAGCAGAGCGCCACCGGCACCTTCGGCACCCGTCTCACCCCCTGGCGCAGCGTCGCCAGCGACCCGCGCCTGTTCCCGCTGGGCGCCCTGGCCTGGATCGAGTGCGAGAAGCCGATCTTCGACGCCCGGCAGCGCATCATCGGCTGGGAGAGATTCGGCCGCTTCGTCCTCAACCAGGATACCGGCGGCGCCATCCGCGGCGCCGACCGCGCCGACCTCTTCACCGGCCACGGCGAGCTGAGCGAGCTCGTCGCCGGCGGCATGAAGCAGAACGGATCGTTATTTTTCCTTTTAAAAAAACAATAATTGTGCCAAACAGGAAAGTTTCAGGGCGGACACGGGGGTTTGTCCCTAGGGAATCACGATTGTGCTTGCCGGTCGTGATCCGCGCGTCTAAACATGAACGACGAAGAAACACTCTGAAGTCGCTTCTCATTTTAAACGGACCCGCTTCTGCAAATCTCTTTGGCAACGGAATTATTCTGAGCACATAATCCACTGCATTAGGGAACTGGATCAGAAAAGACATTTCTCATTTTGCCGGGTTCGTCCTTTTCCTGATTTGACCGGCTTGAAGTGACTGAAATAATCATTTTTGTGATTTCATAGTCCGTTACTCATATTTCCGGGCTTGAATAATCCGAATGGCATGCGAGTGAGGGGCTTGGACATGTCTCATCTTTGATGTCTTTGCTGGTGTTGAATAGTTTATTTTAAAAGAGTAAAATTGACGGCGTGAATGTTCATTTACCTCGTACAGGAAGTTCGTAAAAGGAGATTATTTTCATGCGCAAACCAAAATGGATGAGACTGGGTACTGTTTTATTGGTGGTGAGTTTTGTTTTCATCGGATGTTCCAATAAAGGTGGGGAGCAAAAGAAAATAAGCATTCAGGATGAAACCCCTTTATACACGATTTTCTGGGTGGCACAAGGATTCAATGATTCAATCATTACGGCGTCTTACAGTCCTGATGGAAAATTGATTGCGTCCGGTGCCGATGCTTCAGATGAATATTTGCATATCAGTGATGCAAGCACAGGAAAACTAATTAAAACCATCAAAACTCCGCATACATGGGAAGTGGCTTTCAGCCCTGATGGCAAGACATTGGCAGGTGGAAGTCATGGGACAGTAAAGATTTGGGAGACCAGTACCTGGACCGAGGTTCTAATCATTCCCTATGTATCAACTTCCCTTCGATCCATGACCTACTCTCCCGACGGCAAAATCATTGCCACCAGCGGCCTTGACTCTTCAGTATCCCTCTGGGATCCAGTGAGCGGAAAAAAAATCAAAAAGATAAATATCGATGGATTTGGTTGGTTTGTGGAGTTCAGTCCGGACGGGAAATATTTGGCAACTGGCGGAAATCCAGATGTGAAGGTCATAGAAATGTCCAGCGGCAAGGTCATTTTAACATTAAAAGGATACATCTATGATCCCATGAATACAGCCAACAATGATACTTTTACTGCCGTTTTTTCCCCCAATGGCCTCAATCTAATCACCGGCGGGGCAGATCGGACAATCCGAATTTGGGAGATCCCCTCAGGAAAGATGATAAATAAATTTGAAAAACACCAATCGGCAATCAAGAAATTGGCGATTACACCGGATGGCAAGATATTGGTTTCGGCCAACTGGATTGACTTGAATATTTATGATCTGACCTTGGGGAAAATTATTCGAGTGATTCCTGAAATCCAAAAAACAGTTGGAATGGACATTAGTCCTGATGGGAAAAGCATCGTAACTGGAGGAGAGGATCGAATTTTAAGGGTTTGGAAATTGGCCAATTAATAATAAGCAGAAATCGGGGCCAGGTTCTTCATTGATGGATCAACCGCCGGCGGCGGTGCGCCCGCGTTCCTGCGCGGCGGAACTGCCGGCGAGCCAGCCCGACGACCAGGCCCACTGCAGGTTGAAACCGCCGCAGTCGCCGTCGACGTCGAGGATCTCCCCGCAGAAGAACAGCCCCGGAACGATCCGTGACTCCAGAGTCTCCGGGTTCACGTCGCGCAGGTCGACGCCGCCGGCGGTGACGTGGGCCTCGGGCCAGGGCATCGTGCCCGCTATTTCCAGCGACCAGTGCTTCAGCAGCCGGGCCAGTGCGTTCCTCGCGGCATCGGTCATCTCGGCGCAGGGAACGGCGTGGTAATCGATCCCCGCTTCAGAGAGGACGACCGGGATCAGCCGCTTGTTCAGCAGCCCCACCAGCCCGTCGGCCAGCGTCTTGTGTCCCTGGCGGCGGAAACGGACCTCCAGCGCGGAATCCAGTCCCTCCAGGCTTGAGCCCGGGAACAGGTCGAGGACGATGCGCGGCTCGCGGCCCTGTTTCAGGGCGACGGATGCGGAACGGCTCAGCTGCAGGATAGGCGGGCCGCTGATGCCGCTGTCGGTGAAGAGGAACTCCCCCGTCTCGCCGCGCAGGACCTCGCCCAGGCAGCGCACCTCGCCGCGGCCGGTGAAGCTCACCCCCTTCAGCTTGCGCAGGAAATCGGCGCGCAGGCGCAGGGGGACCAGCGTGGCCACGGGATCGACGATACGATGACCGCTTGCGGCGGCCAGGCGCAGTCCCGAGCCGTCGCTGCCGAACTGCGGCCCGGCCATGCCGCCGCTGGCCAATACGACGCGCTGCGCCGGCAGCTCGCCGCCGGCGGCCAGCGCCAGGGCGAAACCCGTTCCCCGGCGCTCGATCGCCTTGACCTCGTAGCCGGTGCGCACGTCGACGTGCAGCCGCTCCAGCTCCCAGCGCAGGACGTCGAGCACCGCCGAGGCCTGCCGCGGCCGGGGATAGATCCTGCCGCCGCCCTCGTCCTCGCAGGCGACGCCGAGCTCCTCGAAGAAATCGACGGCGCTGGAGGCGGAGAAGCGCGCCAGCACCGCGGCGATGAAGGCGCGGTCGCCGCCGTGGAAGCGGGAAAGGGAACCGTCGAGGTTGGTGAGGTTGCAGCGGCCGTTGCCGGTGGCCAGCAGCTTCCTGCCGACGCGGTCCTTGCGCTCGAGCAGCACCGTTCCGGCGCCGCGACGGGCGGCGCTGACGGCGGCCATCATCCCCGAGCTGCCGCCTCCGATCACGAACACCCTGGTGGCTGCCGGCGCGGCCATGGCGTCACTCGGCAACGAAAAAATGGTCGATCACCCGCGTCCCCGGTTTCAGGGCGTGGGCATGGGCCAGGCTGCCGTGGATGTAGGCCTTGGCCGCCGCCACGGCGGAGCGCAAATCGCGCCCGCGGGCGAGATGGGCGGCGATCGCCGCCGAGAACGTGCATCCCGACCCGTGGCTGTTCACGCCCCGGACCCTGCCGGCTTCGAAGACATCCCCGCCTTTTTCCAGTACCAGCAGGTCGACGGCACCTCCCGTGCCCCCCGGCAGGTGGCCGCCCTTCATGAGAAAAGGGACATCGTAATAACGACGGAGCAGTTCGCCGGCTTCGCGCAGGTCCTCCAGGGAACGGATCGCTCCGGAGCACAGGAATTCGGCCTCGGGGACATTGGGGGTGACCAGGGCCGCCAGCGGGAAAAGATCCTCGACCAGCGCCGCGATCGCCCCGGGCCGGATCAGGCGGCCGCCCGAAGTGGCGGCGAATACCGGGTCGACCACGAGCGGGACGCGCGGGTGTTCCCGGAGCACGGCGGCGACCGCCGCGATGATGGCACGGCTGAACAGCATCCCCGTCTTGACGGCCCTGACCGGATAACCTTCCAGCACCGCCCGCAGCTGGGCCTCGACCACTGGGGGGCGCACGGCCTGGATGGCGCGCACGCCATCCAGGTTCTGGGCGGTGACGGCGGTGATAACCGAGGCGCCGTAGACGCCGCAGGCGGAGAACGCCTTCAGGTCGGCCTGGATGCCGGCGCCACCGCCGGAGTCGGAGCCGGCGACGGTCAGTGCGACCGCATGCTTCAGCACCGGGAGCTTACTTGTTGACCTGGAACGTCTTTTCGCCCAGCTCGAAGAAGGCCACGATCTGGCGCGCGGCGGCGAGACCCGAATTGACATTGGCTTCCTCGGTCTGCGCCCCCATCTTCTTGGCGGTAAAGACGAAGCGGCCGGCGTATTTCCCGGCAATCTCGCCGGCGCAGGCCGGGGCGACGTCGGCGCCGTACTTGAAGTCCGGGCGTTCGGCGAACATCTTCAGCAGCGACGGCTCGTCGATCACCTCGGCGCGGGCGGTGTTGATCAGCGCCGCGCCCTTCTTCATCCTGGACAGCAGGTCGAAGCCGATGGAATTGACGGTTTCCTTGGTCTTGGGGATGTGCACGGAAACATAGTCGCAACTTTTGTAGAGCTCGTCCAGTGACGTGACCGGCACGACGCCGTCCTTCTTCATGGCCTCGGCCGGGATGAACGGGTCGAAGGCGAAGACCTCCATGCCGAAGCCCCTGGCGATGGGAGTCACGCAGCGGCCGACGGCGCCGTAGGCCTGCAGCCCCAGCTTCTTGCCGCGCAGCTCCCTGCCCGACTTGCCGGAAAAGGCGCCGCGCGCCAGGTAGAGCATCAAGGCGAAAACCAGCTCGGCGACGGCGTTGGAGTTCTGGCCGGGCGTGTTCATGGCCACGACGCCCCGGGCCGTGGCGGCCTTGAGGTCGATGTTGTCGTAGCCGGCGCCGGCGCGAACCACGATCTTCAGTTGGGCGGCGGCGTTGAGCACCGCCTCGTCAACGATGTCGCTGCGGATGATCATGCCGTCGACGACGGCGACGGCCTTGAGCAGGTCTTCCTTGGCCGGGTAGCTCTCCAGCGGCAGCAGTTCGTAGCCCGCCTTGGCGAAAATGTCCCTGATCCCCTCCACCGCGATCTTGGCAAACGGCTTCTCGGTCGCCAGCAGAATCTTCTTTCCCATTTCGGTCCTCCTTGAAAATTATTCCATCGAGATTCTAATGGCGTTCAGGCGCATTGTCAAATGAACGGCGGGCGCGAATTCCGGTTATTTGCCCAGCACCATTTCCCGCGCCCGCTCGGTGATGGAGCGGAAGTCGATCTTGCCGCTGCCGTGCTTGGGCATCTCGGGGATGACCACGAAGCGGCTGGGCAGGGCGATCTTGGGCAGCTGCTCGGCCATCTCCTTCAGGATGGCCTTCTCGTCGACCTGCTGGGTGACGGCGGCGATGATGCGCGCCCCGCGCAGCGGGTCGGGGATCTCGACCACGCAGCATTCGACGTCGCCGGGCAACAGCTTCTCCAGCACGTCCTCGACCTTGACCAGCGAAACCATTTCGCCGCCGATCTTCAGGAAGCGCTTCAGCCGGCCCACATGCCAGAAATAGCCGTCCTCGTCCATGTAGCCCATGTCGCCGGTGTCGTACCAGCCGCGGCGGATGCTCAGCGAGGTCTGCTCGAAGTCGTCGAAATAGCCCTTCATCACGTTGTCGCCCTTGACCAGGATCTTGCCGATCTCGCCCACGGCGCAGGTCTCGCCGGTCTCGTAGTGCTCGATGCGCACCTCGACGCCGTCCAGCGGCCGGCCCACGCTGCCGGGGCGGTTGTGGGCCAGGGTGTTGACCGTGATGCCCGGGCTGGTTTCGGTGGCCCCGTAGGCCTCGAGCAGCGTCTTGTTGTGCTTCTTCAGGAAGCCTTCGCGCAGGGCCTGGGGGCACTTGTCGGCGCCGCTGAGCAGGATGCGGGCGCTGGCGAAATCACCGGGGCTGGAATTGCGCAGGTAGCCCCAGAAGAACGTCGGCGTCCCGGCCATCAGCGTCACCTGCTCCTCGCGCACGATGGTGCTGATGGCCTTGAAGTCGAGGGGGTTGGCGTAGGTGACCAGGGTCATCCCCTCCAGCAGCGGCACCCAGAGGTTGGCCGTCTGTCCGAAGACATGGAAATACGGCAGGTTGGCCAGGAAGATGTCTCCGCCGTGGAAGTCGTAGGCCTTCTTCAGGCTTTCATAATTGGCGGCGATGTTGCGGTGGGTCAGCTGCACGCCCTTGGGCTCCTTCTCGCTGCCGCTGGTGAACAGGATGAGCAGGGTGTCGTTCTCGTCGCCGGCATGGATCGACTTCAGAAGGCGTTCCACGGGGCGCCCGGCCTTCAGGGCCGCCCGGACCTTGTCGAGGATCGAGACCGTTTTCATGATGTCTTCCAGGTAGACCATGCCGTCTACATGCCGGCAGTTGATCTTCTGGCACAGCGCCCTGGAGGTGATGATCGTCCGGAAGGCGCATTTCTTCTGGGCGTACTCGCAATTGGCCGCCGCCCCGGTGGAATAGTTGATCATCACCGGCACGCGGCCGCCCATGAGCGTCGCCAGGATGGCCAGCACCGATCCGGCCGAATTGGGCATCATGATGCCCAGGAACCCCGGGTCATACTTGGCGAACTTCCTGACCAGCGCCAGCGAGCCGATCAGCGCCCGCTTGTAGGTGATGCGCCGGTCCAGGGTGCGGTCGATGATGGCCAGCTTGGCCTCGTTCTGCTTGGCGACGCGTACGAACTGCTGATGCAGGATCATGGGAACTCCCCGGCCTTCCGAACGGGCTGGGCCTCGTTATCGTTTAATTTTAACTCAGGAATAATAGCGGCATTTCCGATCCATGTCAATAGAAAGAGGGCTCTCTTTCTTTCCCTTTTTCTTCCCTTGATTTCCGCCTATTGACAGGCACCGGTCTCCGGACTATTCTGTCCCCCAGGATGAAGATCGACCGCGTCATTGAATTCAAGCACGTCTGCGAGCGCTCGCGCTTCTTCGCCGTCCTCTTCCCCGCCGCCGACGAGGAGGAGGTGCTGAAGATGGTGCGGCTGAAGAAAGGCGAGCATCGCAAGGCCAACCACCATTGCTGGGCATTCCGCGCCGGCAACAGCGAGCGCTCGCGCGACGACGGCGAGGTCGGCCACCCGGGGCGGGTGCTGCTCGAGCTCCTGCGCCGCGAGGACCTGGCCGGTGGGCTGCTGGTTTCGCGCCTCTTCGGCGGCGTCAAGCTCGGCGTCGGCGGCGTGTCCAGGGCCTTCCGCGATGCGGCGGAAGGAGCGATTGCGGAGTTCAAGAAAAATACAAAGTAAAAAGGCAAAAGGCAAAAGTTTAAAGTAAGAAAGCAGACCTTTCACGATTTCAAGCTTATTCCAATTTCAAGATTGGATTTTTTAATTCAGACCATCCGACTATTCCCCAAAAATGAATATCTCTGGATGCAGAGCAAAAAAAGCGTCTTTTCTTCACTTTTGCCTTTTGCCTTTATAATTTTGCCTTGATTGACACCCGGATTGGTTAAGGTTATTATTAAGCCAGAGGCCATGATGAAACGCGGATTGCTACTGCTCCTTCTCCCCTTCGTTCTATCCGCTTCTGAAAAGAACGTCCGCCCTTACCTGCAGACCGGCCCGTGGTACCCCGCCGAAGCCACGCAGCTGCAAGGGATGCTCGACGGTTTTTTCAACGAGCTGCCGCCGCCTGAACAAGGGGTTGCCGTGCGCGCCATCGTCGCCCCGCACGCCGGTTTCCGCTACTCGGGGCGCTGCGCCGCCAAGGCGTACAGGGCCCTTTCCCCGACCCAGGACATTCGCCGCGTCATCCTCCTGGGCAGCTCGCACCGCTCCGGGTTCTACGGCGCCTGCGTCGACGATCACGATGCCTGGGCCACGCCCCTGGGCGCGGTCGCGGTGGACCGGGATGCGTGCCGCGCCCTGGCCAGGGACCACCTGTTCAGGACCGACCGCAGCGCCATGCGCTACGAGCACTCGCTGGAGAACCAGCTCCCCTTCCTTCAGCAGGCGCTGGGCAACAAGGACTACCGCATCGTTCCCATCCTGTTCGGCTCGCTGAAAAAGAGTGATTTCGCGCGGATGGCATCTGCCATCCGTCCCCTCATCGACAGCCGCACCCTGGTCGTGGCCAGCAGCGACCTGACCCATTACGGCGCCGACTTCGGCTACACGCCGTTTCGTCGCGACCTGGCCGCCAACCTGGAAAAGCTGGACAAGGGCTTCATCGAGCCGGTGCTGAACCTCGACTTCGAGCGCTATTTCGCCTACCGCGAGAAGACGGCGATCACGGCCTGCGGCTTCGTCCCCATCGGCGTGCTGATCCGCCTGTTCGAGAAAAAAGGCTGCCGGACATCGCTGGCCGCCTACTACCGCTCGGGCGACCTGAGCGGCGACTACTCGACCAGCGTCAGCTACGCCTCGCTTCTCTTTACCGAGGCGGCAACAGCGGCGGAGGTCTCTGATTCGCTGGATCGCGGCGAGCAGCGGCTGCTGCTGGAGCTGGCACGCTCCGTCCTGCGCGGCCGCTTCCAGGGCCAGGCGGTGCCCGCCAACCTGGAGGAACGGTTCTCCAGGCACCCCAGGCTGCTGCGGAAATCGGGAGTGTTCGTCACCCTGCGCCGGCGGGGCGAGTTGCGCGGCTGCATCGGCAGCATCGTCGGCGTCGAGCCGCTCTGCCGCGGCGTGGCCGCCAACGCCCTGAACGCCGCCTTCGCCGACCCGCGCTTCCCGCCGCTCGCGGAGCGGGAGCTCGACGGGGTGGAGATCGAGATCTCGGTGATGACGCCCTTGCGGCCGATCCCGGACTACCGCGCCATCCGCCTGGGAACCGACGGCGTGGTCATCCGCGACGGCAACGCCCAGGCCGTCTTCCTGCCCCAGGTGGCGACCGAAACCGGCTGGGCCCTGGACGAGTTCCTGGGCCAGCTCTGCCGGAAGGCCGGACTGGAGCGCGATGCTTACCGCAGCTCGCCCGCCATGAAATTCCTTACCTTCCAGGCCCAGGTATTCAGCGAAAGGAAGGGGGGGAAATGACCCTTTCGCGCCGCAGTTTCGCCAGGCTCCTGGCCTGCTCGGGCGCCGCCCTGCTGCCGCTGCCCGCCCGCGCCCGGACCAAGGCGCGCAAACCCCGGGCGCACGAAGCCGCCTACTACGACAAATTGGCAGGCAACCGGGTCGTCTGCCGTTTGTGCCCGCATCAATGCCGGGTCGCCGACCGCGGCCGCGGCCTCTGCAACGTGCGCGAGAACCGGGGCGGGACCTACCACACGCTGGTCTACGGCCAGCCCTGCTCGGTCCACGTCGACCCGATCGAGAAGAAGCCTTTGTTCCACTACCTGCCCGGCAGCCAGGCATTTTCGCTGGCCACGGCCGGCTGCAACTTCACCTGCCGCTTCTGCCAGAACTGGGAGATCTCGCAACGCCGGCCCGAGGACGTGGAGACCATCGACCTGCCGCCCGAGGCGGTCATCCGCCAGGCGCAAAACAACCGCTGCCAGGTCATCGCCCATACCTACGGCGAGCCCGTCGTCTTCTACGAGTACATGCGCGACTGCGCCGAACTGGGCAGGGAACGCGGCGTGCCCAACGTCATGATCAGCAACGGCTTCATCGAGAAGCAGCCGATGCGCGAGCTGTGCCGTCACCTGGGAGCGGTCAAGATCGACCTGAAGGCGTTCACCAAGGCCTTCTACATCGAGCAGTGCGGCGGCGAGCTGAAACCGGTCCTGGACACGCTGCTGACCGTGCGCGCCGAGAAGACCTGGCTGGAGGTGGTGGTGCTGCTCATTCCCGGGCTGAACGATGCGCCGCGCGAGATCGAGGGCATGTG
>DCVB01000068.1 GCA_002327965.1 Candidatus Aminicenantes bacterium UBA2199
CCGCGCATGTTCCAGCTGGGAGCCCGCATCGAGTTCAACTAGGCTCAAGGCTCCATTTAACTGCTCTTCGGGGGGGCACCGCGGTGCCCCCCTTTTTTTTGGCTTGCCGGCAATCCCGTTCTGTGGAATAATCCGGATGTGAACTCCGCGTCCAATCGCTCTCTCGCAGCCGGACATCGCCGCTTGTGGCTGGCCGCCGGCATCGCGGCGCTGCTGGCGGCGCTGGCCTTCTGGCTGTTGCGCCCGGGTTCGCCGGTCCATACCGGCGCCGGCAGCCCCGAGCGCTGGAACGTGGTGCTGGTGACCATCGATACGCTGCGCGCCGATCACGTCGGCGCCTACGGGGCGGGGCGAGCGCTCACGCCGGTACTCGACGCCCTGGCCGGCGATGGCGCGCTCTTCCGGCACTGCGTCGCCCAGGTGCCGCTCACCCTGCCCTCGCACGCCTCGCTGCTGTCGGCCACCCAGCCGCTGTTCCACCGCGTACGCGACAACGGCACCTTCCGCGTGCCTCAGGAACTGGAACTGCTCAGCGAAGTGCTGAAAGGAAACGGTTTTGCCACCGCTGCCTTTATCGGCGGCTACGTCCTGCACGGCAAGTGGGGGCTGAACCAGGGATTCGACCATTATTCCGACCGCTTCGAGCCCGGCCCTGGGCGCGACCTGGTGCTGCTGGCCAAGAAACCGGCCGCTGAGGTGCTCGCCGACGCCCGCGCCTGGCTGGAGGAGAACGGCGGGCGCAGGTTCTTCACCTGGATCCACCTCTACGATCCCCATTTCCCCTACCAACCGCCTGCGCCCTTCGACCAACGCTGCGCCGGCGACCCCTACCGGGGCGAGGTGGAATACGCCGACCATGAACTGGGGCACTTCTTCGACCACCTGCGCCGGAAAGGCTGGTATGACCGCACCCTGGTGGTGGTCACCGCCGACCATGGCGAGGGATTGGACGATCACGGCGAGCAGAAGCACGGCTATTTCCTGTACGAAACGACCATGCACGTGCCGCTCATTTTCCGCGCCCCGGCCCCCTTCGCCGCAAAAACCATCGCCCAGACGGTGCAGCTCATCGACGTGGCGCCGACCATACTCGACCTGCTCGGCATCGCCGCTCCCCGGGGCTGGCAGGGGAAGACGATGGGGCGGCTGCTGGCGGGGAATGAAGACGACCGCTTCGGGACCGCCTATTGCGAGACCTGGTACCCGCGCCTGCATTACGGCTGGTCGCAATTGCAGGCGTTCTATGCCCAAGGGGGAAAATATATCTTCGCACCCCGCGACGAGCTGTACGATCTGCGCCGGGACCCGGACGAGGAGCGCAACCTGGCCGCCGAGCAACCGCGCCGGCGCGCCGATTTGCGCGGTCGCGCACTGGCCTTCATGCAGGCGGCGGGGCGCAACGCCCTGACGCCGGGGAACATCCCGGCGATGAACGCCGAGGACCGGCGCCGGCTGGCGGCGCTCGGTTACCTGGGCGGCTCGCTGCCGCAGGCCAACGACGGCACCCCGCTGGCCGATCCCAAGGACAAGCTGCCCGATTACATCGCGTTCGGCAAGGCCGTGGCGCAGCTGGGCGAAGATCGCTGGCAGGAGGCGCTGGCCGCCGCCCGCGGCATCGTCGAACGCAACCCGGGATTCGCCGACGCGGTGAACCTGGAGGGCAACGCCCTGTTCGCGGGCGGGCGCCATGAGCCGGCCCTGGAGGCGTTCCGCCGCGCCCTGGCGCTCAAGCCCGAGGACGCCAACAATCGCCTCGACCTGCTGAAAACCCTGGAAAAGCTGGGACGGCTGGAGGAAGCCGCTTCCGAGGCCCGGCGCTTTCTCCGCGACGCTCCCGGCGATTCCACGCTGCTGGCCGCCCTGGGGCGCATCCTGCTGGCGCAACAGCGGGACGAGGAGGGGCTGCAGGTCCTGCGGCAGGCCCTGGCGGCCGACCCCGGCATTTATCCCCGGGTCAACCGGGCCGCCGAAGTCCTGATCGCCCGCCGGGCCTTCTCTACGGCCCAACAGCTCATTCAGGAGATCCTGGCCGTCCAGCCGCGGGCGGCGGGCAGCCACTACCTGATGGGGCAGATCGAGGAGGGCCGGCAGCAGCCGGAAGCGGCCATGTCATCCTACCGCCGCGAGCTGGAGATCGATGAACGCCATTTCCCGGCGGCGGTCAACCTGGCCAACCTGCTGAAGCAGGCGGGGCGGCTCGACGAGGCGGCCCGTTATTACCGCGCGGCCATCGACGCCAACGCCATGCTGAAGATGCCCCGCTTCCACCTGGCCGAGATCATGCTGCGCCGCGGAATCGATCTTGCCGGCGCCGTCGACCTCTGCCTGCAGGGGATCGGGATCGAGCCGCAGGACCGCGACACCCTGTTCGGCTATTTCGTCCTGACCAACCTCTACGCCGCCCTGGGCGACAGTGAGCGCCGTGATTTCTACACCCGCCAGGGCGAAAAACTGATCGCCCTGCTCGAGAAGAAATAGGAATTACCGGGCTCCAAGTGGTAGTGGTAGTGATAGTGTTAGCAAGAGCCAAGTGACGAACTTCAGTGATGCGTGATAAGTGATGAGTGATGAGAAAGAATGGAACTCAGCGTAAGGCGCCAGAGGCAAAGTGTTAGTGTTAGTGTTGGTGTTAGCAAGAGCCAAGGGACGAATTTCAGTGACAGTGTCAGCAAGAAAGAGCTTACTATATCCTGCGTGTTTGTGTTCATGTCAGGAACAGCAACGAACCGACTTATAGGCAAGCACTGGTTCCGGCTTGGAGTTCGTGATGCATCCATGTGCTTTCTTTCAACGTGGAACATGGAACCCCATCGAGCCGTCATGTTCCTCCCCGCTCCCTTCGAGTCGGGGACGTTGCCAGGCGCGGCCGCCTGTGGTAGGATAAGATGATGACCGTTCCTGCCCACGCACGTCCTCATCTGCGCTCGCGACGTTGGTTCGTCGTCGCGGCTGTGGCGCTGCTGGCCGCGGCAACCTGGCTGGCCGTTGGCTTCCTGGGCCGGACAGGATCTTTCCGGCCCTCGCCGGATCTCAACGTCATCCTGATCACCATCGATACCCTGCGCGCCGACCATGTCAGCGCCTACGGCGGCGACCGGGCCCGGACACCCACCCTCGATTCCCTGGCCGCCGCGGGAGCGCGTTTCGACCATTGCGTCGCCCAGGCGCCGCTCACCCTCCCTTCCCACGCCTCATTGCTCTCCTCCACCTACCCGCAGTTCAACCAGGTGCGGGACAACGGCGGTTTCCAGGTGCCGGCGCAGCTGAACCTGATCAGCGAGGTCATGAAGCAAGGGGGCGCGGCGACGGCGGCCTTCATCGGTGCCTTCGTGCTGCACGGCAAATGGGGGCTCAACCAGGGGTTCGACGTCTACTCGGACCGCTTCGATCCGGCCCGCTACGGCAGGATCCTGCTGGAGAACGAGAAGCGCGCCGATGAAGTGCTGGACGACGCCCGCCAGTGGCTGCAGGCGATCAGCGGAAGGCGGTTTTTTGCCTGGATCCACCTCTACGACCCCCACGCTCCCTACGATCCCCCCGAGCCTTTCGCTCGCGGCACGCCGCGCGCCGCTTACCGCGGCGAGGTGGAATACACCGACAGCGAGCTGGGCAAGTTCATATCCTTCCTGAAGGAGAAAGGGCTGTATGACAACTCGCTGATCGTCGTCGCCGCCGACCACGGCGAGGGACTGGGCGATCACGGCGAGGACGGCCACGGCATGTTCCTCTACGAGACGACGATCCACGTGCCCCTGATCATCCGCGCGCCGCGGCCCTTCGCCCGCCGCGCGATAGGGGAGACGGTGGAGCTGGTCGACGTGGCGCCGACGGTTCTCGACTTGCTCGCCCTCCCCATACCCAGGGAGTGGCAGGGGCGCTCCCTCTGGCCGCTGTTGAGCGCCAAGGCCAATGAGAAAGCCGGGAATGCCTATAGCGAGACCTATTATCCCCGTTTCCACTATGGCTGGTCGAGCCTGCAGTCGTTCAGCAGCGGCAAGCTGAAGTACATCCTGGCCCCGCGCGATGAATTGTACGACCTGGCCCGCGATCCCGGCGAAAGCCATGAACTGGCCGGCGACCCGCGCCGCCGCGACTTGCGCGGGCGGTTGCTGGACTTTGTCAGCCGCAGCTCGCGCGGGGCGCTGAGCCACCTGGCGGGCCGGCAGATGAGTCCCGACGACCAGCGGCGGCTGGCCGCCCTGGGTTACCTGAGCGGGACCGTGAAGGTCGACGAAACCCGGCCGCTGGCCGATCCCAAGGACAAGATCGCCGCCAGCAATTCGCTGACCCGGGCGACCTTTCTGCTCGAGGACAAGCAACCCGACGCGGCGGCCGAGATCCTCGAGGATCTTGTTCGCGAGGAACCGGAACTCGCCGACGCCTGGAGCCTGCTGGGCAACGTCAACCTGAAGCGGGGCCGCAAGCGGCAGGCGCTCGATTCCTTCCGCCGCGCCCTGTCGCTGAAACCCGACAACAACTTCCTCATGCTCAACATCGTCAAGACGCTGGCGGGGTCGGGGGAGGTCGATGCCGCCGCCGAGGAGAACCTCCGATTCCTGAAGTCCTTCCCCGACGACCCGGCGCTGCTGGAACAGCTGGGCTATATCCGCCTGCTGCAGGACCGGACCGACGAGGCGCTGAAGATCCTGAACCGGGCGCTGGCCCTCGACCCGACGGCCCCGCAGCTGGCCAACCTGATCGCCGAGGCGCTGATCCGCAAGGGAGACCATGCCGCGGCCGAGGAGATCCTGCAGCGCGGGCTGCGCGAAAACCCGCGAACGCGCAACAGCCATTACCTGCTGGCGCAGGTCCAGGAGGCGCTGGCGCGGCCCGACCAGGCCGTCGAACTCTACCGCAAGGAACTGGAGATCAACGAGGGAAAATTCCAGGCGGCGGTCAACCTGGCCAACCTGCTGAAGCAGCGGGGGCTGCTGGGAGAGGCGGCCCGTTTTTACCGCATGGCCATCGATGCCAACGAGGCGCTGAAGATGCCCCGTTTCCACCTGGCCGAGATCATGCTGCGTGAAGGGCGCGACCTGGAGCAGGCCGTCGTCCTTTGCCGGGACGGGATCGAGCTCTTGCCGCGCGACCGCGAGACGCTGTTCGGCTACTTTGTCCTGACCAACCTCTACGCCGCCCTGGGCAATGCCGCCCGCCGCGATTTCTATACCCGCGAGGGGGAAAAGCTGATCGCCGAGCTGGAAAAGAAATAGCTGTCAGTGACAGTGTCAGTGTCAGCAAGAGGCTCTGTGAGCAACAGTGTTAGTGATAGTGATAGTGATAGTGTTAGCAGGAGGCCTTTCAAGCCTTAGTGGTAGTGATAGTGGTGGTGATAGCAGGAGAAGAAAGGAATCCAGAATCAGTGCTAGTGTTTGTGATGGCAGTTGTACTGGACGATCTATCGCGGCAGTTCGTCAGAGCGAGTTTGGTGATGAGAAACAGTAAAGGTCCGGAGCCGTTCCCATTTTCGTTACCCATGGGGACTGATCTTCAAGTTTGTTCTTCATTGCAGTGACTACCACAACCACTATCACTATCACTGATTGCTAGCTAACCCGCATTTCTCACTAGAAA
>DCVB01000022.1 GCA_002327965.1 Candidatus Aminicenantes bacterium UBA2199
TTTCTAGTGAGAAATGCGGGCTAGGACAAATGTTTTTTTGGCCATAGTGCACCCATTCTATGAAATTTCAAATCTTAAATAAATAGGGTTTTTCGAACGGGGAGAATGGGCAGGCGCGAGGCCTGCCCCTACCATTGAATTTTTTGTGATCGGCCGTCCGCGGTTCGTTTTAACGTCGAACTTCGAACCTCGAACGTCGAACTTTCCCCTGCAGGTGCTTCCTGGCCAGCGCCGTTATTTCTTCTTGCTCCTGGCTTTTTTGACCGGCTTGGCTTTCCGGATCGGCCTGGATTTCTTGACCGGCTTGGGATTCTTCGCCAACCTGGATTTTTTAACGGGCTTGGTTTTCCGGATCGGCTTCAATTTTCTGATCGGCTTGATTTTTTTGACGGGTTTGACCTTTTTCATCACCTTGGTTTTCTTGATCAATTTGGCCTTTTTCACTTTGGTCTTGCCCTTGGGCTTGACGGACTTGATGCGGACGCGTTTGGCTTTCGGAAGGCTTTGAATGCGCTTCTTGACGGCGCGCTTGGCGACGGGCTTTGCTTTTTTCCGGATGCGCTTGGCTGTTTTCTTGACCGGGCGGCGCACCTTTTTCGGTTTGGGCGACGGCTTCCTGGCTGCAACGGGGGCGATGAGGGCGTCCGGCGAAGGCGCCGCATCCGCCTGCGTCCCGGGCAGGTGCTTTTTGACCAGCTCGATGACCTCGGGCAGGTCCATGCCGATCTTCCGCAGGTGCTCGACCGTGGGCACGCCCTCGGGGGACCAGCCGCGGCGCTTGAACACGGCGTCGATCAGGCTCTCGTACTGCTTCTCGCGGTATTCGCGGTGGAGCCGGATCTTCTCTTCGACGCTCTTGCCGGCCGGGTCGATGTTCATCTTTTCCTGCAGCTGCTTGTCGTAGCGTTCGGCGCGCGATTCGTATTCCTCGACCGTCACCGGCCCCATGGCGCGGTAGGGCGGCCGGTCGTCGACGCGCTTGCCGTGGCCCATCTTGAGGTTGAAGACGCGCTGGAAGTTGTAGACGCGCTCCGACTGGCGGATCAGCTCCTCCTTGTCGATTTTCTGGCCGGTGATGGCGTTGAAGATATCCACGTAATTCTGCACGTGCTCGGGCACCTTGTTGGGCTCGGCCTGCTGGGCGTTGTCGGCCGGCTCGATATCGTTCCAGGGCAGCTTGCACAGCCCCTGCAGCCCGAACCAGGTGCGGAACATGGGGAAATAGTGCAGCGCCTCGGCCTTCTTCTCGAAGGTGGGGATCTGGTTGTTGACCATGTCCATGAAGATCAGCCAGGCCTCGTCGTGCTGCGGCCCCTTGTTGGTCAGGTAATAGCCGCCCTGCTGGGCCAGCGATTCCTTGGACTGGTATTCCGACTGCTCCAGCCCCTTGCCGTGCATGCCGATGTCTTTCAGGAATTGGGCGTCGGCGCCGTACTCCTTTACGAAGTACTCCTGCATGTACTTGACGCCCTTGCCGGCGATGAGGCCGAAGCCTTCGCCGCGGGCGATCTGGTGCATCATTTCCAGTGTCGCCATCCAGTTGCCCCAGGTCATCTCCAGCCCGCTGGTCCGCTCCTTGTTCAGGATGCCGTTCTCGTAGCAGTCCATGACGAAGCCGGTCAGGGTGCCGAAGGAGATGGTGTCCAGGCCGTAGGTGTCGCAGTAGAAATTGATCTCCAGCACCGCGTCGGGGTCGAAGATGGCCGTGTTCGATCCGCAGCCGCCGACCGTCTCGTACTCGGGGCCGTCGACCAGCACCTTGTGCCCCTTGTACGGTCCGGTCTTCAGCTCGAAGTTGTCCACGCCGTGGGCGCAGGACATGGTGCAGCCGTACCAGCAGCCGTCGGGGACGTTCTGGGTGAACTTCTCCTTCCACACCCAGGAGGCGAGCTTCCTGGCCTCGGGATGGCTGCCGAAGCGGAAGTTCTTGGTCGGCAGCAGGTCGTAGTCGTCCATGATCTCGACCAGGTGGGCGGTGCCGATGGTGCGCATTTGGCACTGCTTGTCGTCGAGGGTCATGATCTCCTTGTGCAGCTTCAGCCCGGTCTTCTGCAGCGTATCCAGATCCTCCGGGTTGTTGGACTTGCCGCTGAGGCCCGAATACTTGACCACCAGCGCCTTGATCTTCTTGTTACGGAAGACGGTGCCGGTGCCGCCGCGCCCCGCCTGCTTCAGGCGCGGCAGCTTGCGGCGCTTGTCCCAGTAGGAGAAGTTCAGGCAGCCTATCCAGGCGTGCTCCGAGCCGCGGCCGGCGGAGACCACCGACACGTGCTGCTTTTCGCGCTCGTCGGCGGCGAACATCTCGTGCAGCTGCTCGGCCACCACGTGGGAATCCACCGCCTCCAGCGGCGCCTCCATGATCTGGACCTTGCCCTGGTTGCCGTCGATATTGATCATGACATCGCGGTCGGCCTTTCCCTGGATCTCCATGGCGTCGAAGCCGGAGAATTTCAGGTAGGGGCCGAAGTGGCCGCCGACGTTGCTGTCGATGGGGATGCCGGTCTGGGGCGAGATGGTGGTGACGATCGACTTGCCCGAGCCGGGGTAGTTGGTGTTGCCGGCGATGGGGCCGGTGGCGATGCAGATCTCGTTCTCGGGGGAGTCCCAGCGCGTATCGCCGCTGACGGCGTCCCACAGCAGCTTGAGGTCGAAGCCCTTGCCGCCGATGAATTTCTTCTTCATTTCGGCAGGCACGGGTTTGATCCTGATCTCCAGGGTGGCGAGGTTGATGTACAGGGTGCGGTCGTTGTAGCCCTTGACCACCGGCTTCAACTCATATGAAAATTCCTTCAGGACCTTGTGGGCTTCCCGCATCTTCTCGATATCGTGCCGGCTCTCATTGGTGCTCATGGTTCAGTCCTCCTTGACTTCGATCTTCAGGGCCCCGGTCGGGCATTCCTTAACGCAGGCGCCGCAGGCGATGCACTTGAACGGCACCAGCCCGCCGCGGTAGGTCATCATGGTGTGGCTGGGACAGACGGCGACGCAGGCCAGGCAGTTGATGCACAGGGTGCGGTTGATCAGGACCACCCCCAGCTTGTTGACCGAGATGGCCTGGGTGGGGCACTCGGCGACGCAGGCCCGGCACTGGTTGCAGGCGCTCAGGGTGTAGGCGCCGTCGGGGGCCTGAGCGACCTGGATGGCCGACTTCTCCGGGTTGTCCTCCTTGAAATAAAGCTTCGAGCAGACGCTCATGCAGGTGTTGCAGCCGATGCATTCCTCGGCGATGGTCTTGAGGTATTTCATGGTGTCGCGGCGGCCTCCTATTCTTTTTCGGGCTGGAGCGTGATCTCGATCGTTTCCATGGGCTGGGGGATCTTGTCCAGGGCCTGGATGGCCCCCAGCACCAGGTTGATGAAGATCTTCTTCACGAAGGGATTCAGGGCAATAACCCTGCCGTTGACCTTAAGCTCGATCTTAGTGTTCATGATGCTCCTCCATGAATGCGGCGATGTCGGTGATGCGATCGGGATGGAAACGCGGCCGGCCCGCGGCGCCGCCGGAAATGCCGACCCGGGCCGCCAGCTCTCCGGGGCCGGTTTTCAGGGCCTTGCCATCCTGCGGGGACTCGACCTCGATGATGGGAATGCCGGGACGGGTCAGGCCTTCCATGAGAACGATGTCATCCTGGCCGAGCCGCGACCCCAGTTCGGCCAGCAGTTCGTCCGGCCCGGCCAGGCAGGTCATGCGCAGCAGTTCCTTGCCGGCCAGGAGATAGGCCTCCTCGGCCCCGGCCTGCAGGAAACGGGCCGTATCCTTGCCGTCGGGCTGAACGCCGTAGCCGGCATGGGTGCTTTTGACGGCGATCACCCGCCGGCCCCGGGCCTTGAAATGACCGATCAGGCGGGTGATGAGCAAGGTTTTGCCGCTGCCTGACCAGCCGACGATCGAAAAAATCTTCATGGGGCATCATCTTATTATAGATGCCCGCCGGAGTCAACCGTGCCAGCGGCCGCCCGCTTCGGAGAAAGGACGCGGGCGGCCGTCGTTTCGAATCCCTATCGGAACGCTTAGTCCCGGCTGTCCTTCATGCCCGGGTCGGGCTGTTTTTTGCTGCCGATGGTGATGGCGAACATGCCGTCGCTGCGGTCGTCCGTCTTCTGCGTCCCGACTGCGGCGGCCTTATCCAGGCGGGTCGCTCCCGCAACCGGCTGCGGGTACCATTGGATCTGGATGCTGTAGGTGTTTGCCGGGGGATAGGGGATGTTGTTCAGCAGCTGCGAGCCGACCTGCCAGGTATGGCGCAGGCTGGCGGCCGGCAGGTTCTCGGCGATAATGCCCAGCGGCTGGTTATCCTTGAACAGGGTCAGGCGGACATAGCCGCCCGTCCCGGCGCATGACCAGTTGATGTCGAACGGTTTCCCTTTTTCCAGTATTTCGCCGCCGTTGGGAGCCATCAAGGCAACGACCGAGGCCGGAGGGGTAATGGAGAAAGCCGCGTCGCTCAGGTCATAGCTTTCGTCGCTGTCGCGGACCTCGATGATGATGCGGTAATCCGCCGCCGGCGCGGCGAATGAACCGTCCATTTTCTGCCCGGCCAGCCATGACAGCGAGCCCTTGGAGATCGTGCTGTAGGCGATCGGGCCGTAATCGGTCGCCCCTTCCAGGGCGATAAGGACCTGCTCGTTGCCGTTGAATCCGGAATAGGTCCAGGTGATCACCAGCGGCGTGCCGCTGGCCAGGATTTCGCCGCCGTTGGGCGAGATCACAGTGATGCCCTTGGCGTGGGCGGCGCCCAGGCTGATTATTACCATCACGGCCAATAAGAAAGCTTTTTTCATTTTTTCCTCCTTTGCGACAATTATATACGACTTTGCGTCATTTATCTCGCATGGATTGATGGCGAAAAAAACGCCCCGTTGATCCCGCCCACCATGTCAATTTCCATCCCAGCCGGCCAGTCTCGCCAGAAGCCACCACATGGCGCGGCCCTTGAGCACGCAATTCAGGTTCTGCGAATGGGCGCATTCCGGACACTCTGCGGCCAGGCGGGCCAGTTCGCTCCCCGGGTTGGCCGCGACCCAGTCGGCGGCCCAGTTGCGGTCGCGTGAGCCGTTGCCGTCGCTGTCGTAGTCGCAATTGTCGTCGGCCATGCGTTCCATGTAGTTGGTGCCTCCTCCCGGGGGGAAACTCTCGATATCGGCGAAATCGAAGAGGATTTTGCCGTTGGTGCGGCAGAAAGAACGGATCTGCTCGTTGCGCCGGTGCAGGTTGCCGCCGGCGCCGCCGCCGTCGAGGTGGCCGGTCATGTAGACGAATTGCACGTCGGGGTAATCCTTTTCCAGCCCGGCCATGGCGTTGAGATAGGCGCTGATGCCGCTTTCACTGTTGTCGCTCACCCCGCCGCACCAGGACCAGATGACCACGTTGCGGTCGTTGCCGGGGCGGGAGAGCATCTCGATGGTGGCCGCCCGCCAGCCCAGGTCGCCTTCGTGGCCAAGATCGTCGGCGCCGCCGTCGTTGCCCCAGTAATCGTTCAAAAATACGCCCGGCTGCAGGCCCCAATCGGAGTAGGAGAAATAAAAAGCGGAGCCGCTGTCGCCGCGAAAGGTCATCATGCCGCTGACCGGCTGGCTGCCGTGGGAGGTATGGCCGTAGCCGATGCGCATGCGGCTGCGCGCCTGATCGATCCAGGCGGCCGGGATCTTGGCGATGTCGGTGCAGTGGTGGTCGATGATCCTGGCGGCGGCCGGGAGCGGATCAGGATCCGGATCGTCCGGTGGCGGGTCTTCCGGCCGAACCGGGCTGCAGCCGAACAGCATGGCCATGACCACGAGCGCAAAGATCCATCGTGCAGACTTCATGTCAGCCTCCAGACAAATTTTTCTCTATTAGATATGCTGAAACGGCCGTTCATCTCATGAACCCAACAGGGAAACAGTGAAAAGTGAATAGTGAAAAGTGAAAAGAAGCCGCATTGCAGCGAACTATTGCTTTCATGTCATTGCTGTTTTACTTCTTATTTTTCACTTTTCACTCGGGTTCTTCTTTTTCAACTTCGAACCTCCATGTTTACTAATGTCCGTAGTTCATCTATAATGGCCCCGATGAGACTATTTACGGGCATCGCTCTGGACGACGAGGTCAGGGAGAACGTCCTCAAGGAATTGAAGCCGCTCCGCAAGGCGGGCGCGCCCCTGCGCTTCACCGACGCGCTCAACCTCCACCTGACCTTGAAATTCATCGGCGAGGTCGCCGAGTCCGTGGCCGCGCGCGTGGGCACGATCCTGGAGGCGCTGCCCCCCATGCCCCCGTTCCGCCTGCGCTTGCGCGGTTTCGGCAAGTTCCCCCCCGGTGACGGGTTGAACATCCTTTGGGCCGGGGTGGAGGCGAGCCCGGAATTGCGTACCCTGTTCAACGGCGTGGAGGATGCCCTGGCTCCACTGGGCATCGGCCGTGACGCCCGGCCCTTCCATCCCCATGTCACCCTCGGCCGCGGCCAGGCCCGGTCCACGCGGGGCGGTGACGAATTCAAACGCCTCGTTTCGCTGCTGCGCGAAAAGAGCGATGTCTTCCTTGGCGAATGGCAGGTGGCGGCCCATCGGCTTTATTCCAGCCGCCTGACCCCCAACGGCCCTTTCTACACCGTTTTAAAGGAGATCCCCCTTGTCGAGTCATGAGATCCTTTACGTGGTCTGTTCCTACCTGCTGGGCTCCGTCCCCTTCGGCTATCTCATCTTCTTCTTCAGCGAGGGCAAGGATATCCGTGCCACGGGCAGCGGCAACATCGGCGCCACCAACGTGCTGCGCAGCAAGGGCAAGCTGGCCGGCCTGGCCACACTGGCATTGGACATCCTGAAGGGGGCGCTGCCGATCCTCTATGGCCGCATTCATTTCGACCTGCCCTGGGTCGTGCTGCTGGGAGGGCTGGCCGTGCTGCTGGGCCACGTTTTCCCCGTCTTCCTGAGGTTCCGCGGTGGCAAGGGCGTGGCGGCTCTGGTCGGCGTCTTCCTGGTGTTCCATTACCCCTCCCTGCTGGTCTTCCTGGCTTTTTTCTTTTTGGCCCTGGCGCTGACCCGCTTCGTTTCCCTGGGATCGCTGCTGGGAACGACGGCGCTGTTCTTTGCCATCCTGTTCACGCAGACGGTCGAAACGGCCATGGTGGCGTTCGTCATGCTGCTGCTGATCGTGTTTCGCCACCGCGGCAATATCGCGCGCCTGCTGGACGGCAGCGAAAGGAAGTTCGCCTTCAGGAAAAATGAATAGCATGCTGGTCATCGGCGGCGGTTCCTGGGGCACGGCCTTCGCCGACTACCTGTCCCGTCGCAGCAAGGATGTCCGCCTGTGGGCCAGGGAGGAGGAGGTCCTCGCCGCCATCCGCACGCTCCGCGAGAACCGTGTCTTCCTCCCCGGCATCGAACTGTCCCCGGAACTGGGCGTCAGCGCCGACCTGGAGGACGCGGTCGGGCGGGCCGGGGTCCTGGTCCTGGCCGTGCCCTCGAAGTTCATGCGCTCGATGCTGCGGCGCTTGCAGCCGCTGCTGCGCGAAGACCATGTCCTGATCTGTCTCTCCAAGGGTTTTGAGTCCGAATCCCTCAAGACCATGTCCCAGGTGGCGGCCGAGGTCTTCGGCCCCGGCGTGTCGCGGCAATGGCTGACGCTGTCCGGGCCCTCCTTCGCCCGCGAGCTGGCCCAGGGGCATCCGACGGCCGTGGCCGTGGCCGCGGAGAATGAGGAGCTTCTGGGCCGTATCCAGGAGGAATTATCGTCCCTGACCCTGCGCGTCTACCGCTCGGGCGACCTGCGCGGCCTGGAGGTGGCCGGATCGCTGAAGAACGTGATGGCCATCGCTTCGGGCATGATCAGCGGCCTGGGCTACGGCTTCAACACCACGGCGTCCATGGTCACGCGGGCCAACCTGGAGATCTCCCGCCTCGGCGTCCGCCTGGGGGCCAGGCCGGAGACGTTCTGGGGACTGGCCGGAATCGGCGACCTGATGCTAACCTGCTTCGGCAGCCTGTCGCGCAATTTTCAGCTGGGGCGGCGCATCGCGCTGGGCGAGTCGCTGCAAGCGGTGGAGAACTCGACGCCGATGGTGGCCGAGGGGGTGGAAACGACCCGGGCCATCCAGCGCCTGGCCGCGAATCTGGCCGTTGAAATGCCCATCACCCGCGAGGTGCACCGCGTGCTCTTCGAGGGCAAGAGCGTGGTCGAGGCGGTCGGCGACCTGATGAAGAGGAGCCTGAAAAGCGAATGGACTTCAAGCTAGAATACCTGGCCGATGACGAGGTGAAGGTCTTTTACCTGGCCAAGGACTCGGTGGTCATCGGCAAGCTGCCCGACAACGACATCGAGCTGAAGGACAACACCGTCTCGCGGCAGCACTGCCGCCTGCAGCGCACCGCCAAGGGCTTCAAGCTTTCCGACATGAACAGCACCAACGGCTGCTATGTCAACGGCCGCCGCGTGCAGGCGAAGGCGCTGGAGGTCGGCGACAAGATTACCATCGGCCGGACCATCCTCAGCTACCTGGCGGTAGACAAGAAGGAAAGCTACCGCGATACCGACGACCAGCGCATCTCGATGATGGTCCCCCTGGAGGATCTGCTGCCGGCGGAGAAAAAGGCGCGGCGCAAGCGCGAGGAACCGAGCTTCCTGGCCTCGCTCACGGCGCTGGGCAAGAGCCTGATCGCCTCCCAGGACATCGACGAGAGCTTCCAGAAGCTGGGCGACCTGATCTTCCAGTTCGTGCATCCCGAAAAGATCTACATTTTCTACTATGACGAGAAGCAGAACGATGTCCGCCTCAAGTACACCTATTCCATGCAGGCGCAGGAGACCGATGACGTGCGCATCTCCAAGACCATCGCCCTGAAGGCCATCCATGAGAAGGTGGCCATCCTGTCGTCGAACACGATGAACGATGAGCGCTTCGACAGCTCGAACAGCGTCATCATGTACGGCATCACCTCGGCCATCTCGGTTCCCATCTGGACCAAGGACTGCATCTACGGCCTGATCTACGTCGACACCTCGAGCGTTTCCCAGGTGTTCGGCGAGAAGGAACTCGAGGTCATGTCGATCATCGCCAACTTCGCCGGCTTCGCCATCGAGGGGGCCAACAGCCTGGACAAGCTGAACCGCGAGCGGCGGCTGCGCGCGCGGCTCGAACGCTACCATTCGCCGGCGGTGGTCTCGCGGCTGCTGGAGTTCCAGGACAGCAACACCGGCGAGCTCATGCCCTACCGCGAATCGGAGGCCACGGTCCTGTTCATGGATATCGTGCAGTTCACCTCGCGCGCCGAGCAGATGACGCCCATTGCCGTGGGCATGTTCCTGAACAATTTCTTCACCGAGATGACCGAGATCATCTTCCGCCACAACGGCACGCTGGACAAGTTCATCGGTGACGCCATCATGGCCGTCTTCGGCATTCCCCTCGAATGCGCCGACCATGCCGAGCGCGCCATCGTCGCCGCCCTGGAAATGATGGCGCGGCTGCGCGAGCTCAATGGCCAGGCCGAGGAAAAGAACCGCGTGCAGGTGCGCATCGGCATCCATTCGGGCAAGCTGATCTCCGGCGACTTCGGCTCGCCCAAGCGCCTGGAGTTCACCGTGCTGGGCAACACGGTCAACATCGCCTCGCGCCTGGAATCGGCGGTGGCCGGCTGCGACGAGATCGTGGTCTCCGAGCAGACCCGGCAGGCAACCCGGGGACGCTTCGTTTTCGAGCTGCTGGGCGAGAAGAAATTGACGGGCATTTCCAGGCCGTTGAAAGTATACAAGGTCAAGGGAGAAAAGGGGGCAACATGAAAAGGATCATCCTGATGGTGGCTGCGGCGGCGATGCTGCTGTCCTGCGGCGGCAACCGGCCGCGTACGGTTCCGGGGCAGCTGCAGCCCGGGTCGGCCGAATATTTGGCCAACGAGGGCATCGGCTATCTGAATAACGGCAAGCTGGACCTGGCGGCGAACCGGCTGGAATCGGCGCTGAAAAAAAACCCGCGCCTGGTGACGGCCCTGAACGGGATGGCCCTGGTCCATGTCTACCGCCGCGAATTCCCCAAGGCCGTCGACCTGCTGGAGCGCCTGCTGCAGGTCAGCCCGCAGTTCTACGACGCCTACAACCTGCTGGGCACGGCCCACAGCGAGATGGGCGATTACGAGCGGGCCAAGGAAAACCTGCTCATCGCCGCCAATGCCCAGGAGTACCAGACGCCGGAGAACGCCTTCGCCAACCTGGCGATGCTGGAGATCAGGTTCAACCAGCACGATTCGGCCCTGCGCTACGCGGAAAAGGGACTGCTGCTCAACCGGCGCTTCGCCCCGCTGTTCAACCTGAAAGGGCTGGCGCTGGAGAACCTGGGGCGTCTGAAGGAAGCGGGCGAGAGCTTTGACCGGGCGCTGGTGCTGCTGCCCGCGCCCGACCCCCTTGTCCTGGTCAACGGCGCCCGGGTCGCGGCCAGGCTCGGCGAAAGGCGGAAAGCCCTGGACCAGCTGGAGCAGGCGCTGGGGATGACCCAGGACGAGGCGCTGAAGACCGAGATCATGCGCCTGATCAAGAGCTTGTAGCAACCGAGTTGGCGCATTGACACGGGGCGGATTTGACCCTATAATTGGAACCCGTGCCGCGGCGGCGCCGACGCCGTTTCCGCGGCGGAAACAGGAGGCCACATGAAAAAGTACGTATGCACTGTCTGCGGTTACGTATACAATCCAGACGAAGGCGATCCCGACTCCGGGATCCAGCCGGGAACCGCGTTCGAGGATATCCCCGAGGACTGGGTCTGCCCGGTCTGCGGCGCCGGCAAGGACTCTTTCGAGCCCACGGACTGAGCGGGAAGGGAATTGTACCGGCCGGTCATGAGGCCGGTGCCGCTGGCGCAATTTTTTCAATTCTTACCGTGGAGGCAAAATGGCGGCCATTGAGATAAAAAAGGATGTCATCTGGGTGGGGGCCCTTGACTGGGACCGGCGGCTCTTCGACGAGCTGATCCCCCTGCCCGACGGCACTTCGTACAACGCCTACATCGTGCGCGGCAACAGCGCGACCGCCCTGATCGATGCCGTCGACCCGGCCAAGGCCGGCGACCTGCTGGCCAACCTGCAGCAGGCCGGAGTGAAGCGCATCGACTACCTGGTCAGCCAGCATGCCGAGCAGGATCATTCGGGCACCATCGGCGACGTCCTGGAACTGTTCCCCGAGGCCAGGGTGGTGACCAATGAGAAGTGCAAGGCCATGCTTCAGGACCTGCTCCAGTTGCCGGAAGACAGGTTCCAGGTCGTCGCCGACGGCGGCACGCTGGATCTCGGCGGCCGGACCCTGGAGTTCATCCTGGCGCCCTGGGTGCACTGGCCCGAGACCATGCTCACCTACCTGCGCGAGGACAAGCTCCTGTTCAGCGGCGATTTCCTGGGCGCCCATCTGGCCCAGAGCCACCCCATGCTCACGGACGAGTCCCGCACGCTCAGCGCGGCCAAGCGCTACTTCGCCGAGATCATGATGCCTTTCCGCGGGCCGATCCGCAAGCACCTGGAAAAACTGCAGGGAATGGCCATCGACATGATCGCCCCCAGCCACGGCGTGGTGTACCCGCGCCCGGCCCTGATTCTCGACGCCTACCGCGAGTGGGTGTCCGACGCCACCCGGAACCTGGTCCTGATCCCCTTCGTTTCCATGCACGGCAGCACCCGCGAGATGGTGGAATACCTGGTGGATGCCCTGGTGCGCCAAGGGGTCGAGGTCGTCCCCTGCAACCTGATCACGGCCGACGTCGGCGAACTGGCCAAGGAGCTGATCGATGCATCCACCCTGGTCCTGGCCACGCCGACGGTGCTGGGCGGCGCCCACCCGGCCGCCGCGACGGCCGCCTTCCTGGTCAACGCCCTGCGGCCGAAGACGAAATTCGCCTCGATCATCGGCTCCTACGGCTGGGGCGGCAGGACGGAGGAGAGCCTGGTGGCATCGCTCGGCAACATCAAGGCCGAGTTTTTGCCGACGGTACTGGCCAAGGGCTACCCGCTGGAAAAGGACTACCGGGCCCTGGACGGGCTGGCCGCGGCCATCGCCGACCGGCACCGCGGCATCGGCGTCCTGTCCTGAAGTCCGTTTTGGCGTCTTGTTCGGGGTTCGTTTTTCGCGTACAATGAACCGAACGATCGATGGCAACATAGAAAAATTGCTTGCATGAAGGAGATGAAAATGAAGAAGCTGCTGTTGAATCCCCTGGTGATCCTGATCGGCGTGGCGGTGATCGTCGCCCTGTGGGTGATGGGCGCCTATAACGGCCTGGTCGCCCTGGATCAGAAGGCGCTTTCCCAGTGGGCGCAGGTGGAGAGCGCCTACCAGCGCCGCGCCGACCTGATCCCCAACCTGGTGGAAACGGTCAAGGGCGCCGCCGATTTCGAGAAGGAGACCTTCATCGCCGTGACCGAGGCCCGCGCCAAGGTCGGCCAGGTCCAACTGGGCAACAACCCGGCCAGCGACCCCGAGGCCTTCGCCAAGTTCCAGCAGGCTCAGGACGGGCTTTCTTCGGCGCTGTCGCGGCTGCTGGTGGTGGTGGAGAAATATCCCGACCTCAAGGCCACCCAGAACTTCCGCGACCTGCAGGTGCAGCTGGAGGGAACCGAGAACCGCATCAACGTAGAGCGCATGCGCTTCAACGAGGCGGCGCAGGCATTCAACACCAAGCGCATGAGCTTCCCCACGGTGGTCATCGCCAACTTCTTCGGCAAGCGCTTCCAGGAAAAGTCCTATTTCAAGTCCCAGCCCGGCGCCGAGACCGCGCCCAAGGTCCAGTTCTAGTCAGTGAAACCGCGGCGGCTTCTCCTGCCGGCGCTGGCCGGCCTGCTCCTCTTCGCCCTGGCGGCGGGAATGCAGGCTCAGACCGAGGCCGGGATCCAGGTTCCGATCCCGGCGCCGCCCCAGCGCTGGCTCACCGACGAGGCCGGCTTCCTTTCGCCGGCAACGGCCGCCGAGCTGGATGCCCGGCTGGAGGCGTATGAAAGGTCCAGCGGGCACCAGGTCATTGTCTACATCGGCCGGACCACCGGGACGGTTCCGCTCGATGAATGGGCGGTCAGGGCTTTCGCGGCCTGGAAGGTCGGCCGCCGCGGGCTCGATGACGGCCTGGTCCTGTTCATCATGGCCGAGGACAATCGGCTGCGCATCGAAACGGGCTACGGCCTGGAAGGAACGATCCCCGACGCCCTGGCCGGCCGCATCATCCGTGATGAGATGGCGCCGCGGCTGCAGGGCGGGGACAACGACGGCGCCGTGCGCGCCGCCGTCGACCGCCTGATCGCGGTCATCTCCGGCGAGGGGGCCGCCGCCGGCGGCGGGGAAGAGCCAAGGGCTGAGGGCCGGCCCATGACCCTTTCCGAAAAGATCCTGCTGGGCATCGGCATCCTCTTTTTCCTCATCCTGTTCATCACCAATCCCTCGCTGGCCATTTACCTGCTCTTCACCATCCTGTCGGGAGGGCGCGGGGGCGGGCGGGGAGGATTCTCCGGCGGCGGCGGCAGGTCGGGAGGCGGCGGCGCCTCCGGTTCGTGGTAGGGAGGCGGACATGGCGTTCATGAGCCAGCACAAGCTGCTCGCGATCATTGACGACGACCGCATCAAGGCGGCCATCGCCGCGGCTGAAAGACTGACATCGGGCGAGATGCGCGTTTCCGTTTCGCGCTTTTTCTACGGCAGCGTCCGCCATGCCGCCGAAAAGGCCTTCGACCGCATGAAAATGCGCGACACCAGGGACCGCAACGGCATTCTCTTTTTCGTGGTCCCCTCGCGCCACCGCTTCGTCGTCGTCGGCGACGAGGGCATCCACCAGAAGGTCGGCCAGGAATTCTGGGACCGGCTGGTCGCCGCCATGGCGGGCGACTTCAGGGAAGGCAAGTTCAACGAGGGGCTGATCCGCGGCATCGGGGAGTGCGGCCGCCTGCTCGCCGAGCATTTCCCCCACCAGGGCGAGCGCGACGTCAACGAGCTCCCCGACGACATCGACCGCGGCGATAAACAATAAACGATTCTTTTTATTGTTCCTTTTTTTCTTTTAGCTTTTTTTTGAGCATGTCCTGGATCGCAAGAACAGGATGCTTCTTGGCCAGATCGTCCAGTATTTTTTCTTCCTCATCATTGTCAGAATTCCCTGACAAAACATCAGTCAATATTTCAGCTTTTTTGATGTCGGTTTCCTTGAGGATGTATTTCTGCAGCCGTGCTTTAAAATCAGTGGGATCTTCCATAAAGAAATTCGGGATGGCTCCGGTTTTCACAAGGGGAATTTGGACAATGTCTGGTATGGTGTCATGCCCGTAGAGTTCCATGCATCCTATTACGATTGCTTTTCGTTCCATATTCCGGCTGTAGGATTTCGTTTTAATGAAAACATCATATTCCCTTTTCAGCCGGGGATAAAACTCAGGAGCTTTCATGCTTGATAGTATGTGTCTTGCCCACATCTGAGGTCCGGAATCCGGGTAATCAAGGAGTTTCATTAACTCGGAGACGCCCTTCTTGCCGAAAGATTGAAAATGTTTTTTTTCGAATCTCTGGAAAGAATAGGAGCCACTCCGTTTCAATCCTCTGTCGATCAAAACGCGCAGGGCTTTTTCATTTCCCTTTAAGCACAGCAGCCGGGCCGCCGCTAGGGCGAATGCGTCGTCATCCAGGTATTTTTCCATTTGGGGGATCAGTGAGTCGGGCAGGCCCGTCTTTTCCAGCAATGGGAATAGCTTAGAGCGGGCATCATCGCTGAGCCAGGGCTTGCTCATCAAGCGCCCGAGCCGGGAAGCATCCCCAGCGCAGACGGCATCTTCCATGTAGTCCAGGGTGTTCTTCAACCCTTCGTTCCATTTGTTGTTCTGGGCGACCGGGCCTCGAGAAAAGAGATGATCCATATGCTTTTCGATGCGATCGATCAAAGTGAAAAATCTTCTGCTGATTTCGGGGGCATGATCGGCTTCCCTGCGGATGCCATCGGCCAGCACGGCGCTGTAGGGAGAGACAAGCTCGGGAGAAGAGGAAAACCAATGGGGATTGTTCTTGAGCATCGACCATGTTTGCGGCAGGATGCTTTTATCCTCGAGCGCCATGCCCCACAGGATCGCTTCCTTCGTTCGGACGGGGATGTCCGCGGAGCCGAGGGCTTTCAGACAGCGCTCCTGAGCTGTTTTTGAGCGGATACTGAAAAAACGTTCTGCGCAGGTTCTGCCCTCCCTTCTCTTCATTCGATAAAACTCGACGATGAAATCGGCAAGTTCGGCGCCCCAAGGTTCAACCCATTGGATGTTGGTTTTGCCCAAGCCTTGAAATGCGACCAGGGCGAGCGGCAGGTGGGCCGAGCTGTTTTTGACCAAATTTACAACCTCTTGCTGGTGGCCGGGAACACCGAATGTGGTCAGCGCCAGTACCGCAGTGTCGCGCACGAACGGGTCCCCCGACCTCAACCATCCTGATGTTCTTGTGATGATTTCTTGGGGAACGCTGCCGCATGTTTTCCCGTTCAGCGGCGATATGTAGATTTCTTCTCTGACCTCGATGATGAGTCGGCGAATCGCCGGCCGCAGCGTATCCTTTGGATCAAGGATGATTTTTTCTAGAAGAGGGAATGCTTGGGAAAAATTCTCATAGATCGTGTTCCTGATGCCCCAGTCCAGGTCGTCGCCCTTCTGATTGATCCGGGCTTCATTCAGGTTGGCCGCGAGCAGAGCGATCGGATCAATTTTTTTCAAGATCTCTTCCGCCTCGATCTGCAAAAATCCGAACCCTTCTCCCGCGGCGATTTCCCCGAGAAGATTTTTTATTCCTGGAAGCTGATATTTTTTGTTTTTTCCCAGGAATACGGCCAGCAGTTTTTTTTCTTCGGTTGAACCTTTTTGGTATCTCTCCTCCAAATAAGGCACTGCCTGAGCTGGATATTTCTCCCAAAGGGAGCTGGCGATCCAGAAAAATCCCCCGGAATCATTTGTCCTGGAAAGAGCCAGCAACGCATCGGTGACCGGTCTGATTGCGTCGGGGCCCCTTTGAAAGAAAAGCTTTTCAATTCGATCTTCGTCCTTGTACTCACAAACACGGCGGGCAAGGATCAATTCTTCGATCGGGGTTCGAGCGTTCACTCCGGGGATTTCTTTCAAGATTCGCTCCCTTTGTTCCCATGTCATTCCGGGTGGGGGTGGTGTAACCATCCAGGAGAGAATCGGATGCCCCGCCGGGGAGTATGTGATCAGACGATCTCCTCCCTGGTTTGTGGCAATGACACCGCCGGGCAGGACGGTGATTTCATCGACGTACCCGACGCCCTTCTTGATGCGGCGGAGGAACCTTCCCTCCGGTGTATACAGGGCGATGCTGCCGCAGTTCTCCATGGCCGAGCTCACCTCCCAAGATGAGTGGGTCACGTAGATGGTTCCGTCATGCCCCACGCGCATGCCATTGATATAGGAGACCGAAGTGACCGGATCGGGCTGTACCTCCCAGTGATTCAGAATGAGGCCGTCTGGCGAGCAGATCGCAACAATTCCGCCAGTACTGCCTTTTTCGACCAACAAGACGATACGTCCCTTGTTTTCGACCGCCCAGCCATTTAACTGGATGGTTTTCAGCTTCAATTCCCTCCGTAGCGCCTGGAAGGCTACCTGGAAGTAAGGAGCATGCTTTCCTGATTCACGATCGAATTCATGAATGATGATCTCGCTGTCATTCTGGGTCTGGATGTAGCTCTGATGCCCTGGGGGCAGGCATCCCTCCCATCTTCCGGGCAGTGAATGTGTGGCAATGAGAACGCCGTTATTGTTGAATAAATGAAACCTTGTTCGGAATGAGTTGGAGTGGATGGAGCAAGATTCCTTTGATCTGAAATCGTCGTCGATCAACCAGTATTTTCCGTCATCTAGTGGGAAAAAAGGGGAATTGGAGATGTCTTTGCCCGCATAATGGAACTTTTTTTCACCCTTGAACCGACCCTTAACATCAAAGACAAGTATACTTTTAGATTTATAGCAGTAAGTACAGATCGAAGCATGAGAAGATTCTAAATGGACCAAACAAGGGCCGCCTCTTTTTGGATACAGGAATGGCGGCAAGAGAAAAAAAATGAAAGAAATTAGAATTGCTTTCATGTTCTCACCACGACAGCATAGTATCAAAGGGGTATTCGTGAATCAACCCTTTAATGTACTCGGGAACAACGAGTGATGTCAGAACGCCGATTGTTTTTTAATGAGGGACATCGTCGAGGAGGTGGAAAAGATAAAAACACAGCCTGGCCCTATACTATGTGTGTTGTGCTGAAGAGTAATCTGATATCACGGGAA
The DNA here is from genome assembly GCA_002327965.1 of Candidatus Aminicenantes bacterium UBA2199. GTDB lineage: Bacteria > Acidobacteriota > Aminicenantia > UBA2199 > UBA2199 > UBA2199. The sequence goes on from DCVB01000022.1 coordinate 17,256, forward strand.
GAATTCATTGTGCACGGCGCGGACGGCGCGGTCCAGGTCCGGGCTCCTGACCAGGAAATAGCAGGCGACGGAGGAGGCGCCGGCGGCGGCCATCTCGACGTTGATCTTCTCCTTGGCTACGGCGGTGAAGATGCGGGCGTAAATCCCCTCCTTCTCCATGATGCGGTCGCCCACCACCCCGACCAGGGCCAGGCGCTCTTCCAGCTCGATCTTCCTGATGACGCCGTTGGCCGCGGCCTTGATCTTTTGCAGGCCGCGCCGGGCGTCGGCCGGGTCGAGGAGCAGGTTGATGCAGGTCTGCGAGGTGAGCACCGAATGGATGTTGATGCCGGCTTCGCCCAGGAGCGAGCTGACGCCGGCGAGCAGGCCCGGCCGGGAGCCGATGCCGGCGCCGTGGACGCGGATGACGGCCAGCCTGCGGTTGGCGGTGATGCTGGCCACCGCCTCCTCGCGTCCCGATCTCCCCGGCACGATCTCGCTGCCCGCTCCGGCGGGATCTTCCAGGTTGCGCACGAAGACCCGGGTGCGCGTCCCGGCCAGCGGCTCCACGGTGCGCGGGTGGAGGATCCTGGCGCCGAAATAGGACAGCTCGGCCGCCTCGGCGAACGAGAGGCGTTCCAGGCGGCGCGCCGTCGGCACCCGTGACGGATCGGCGCTCATGAAGCCGTCGACGTCTTTCCATATCTCGAGGCGCTCCGAGTTCATGGCAAAGGCCACGGCAGCCGCGCTGTAATCGGAACCGTTGCGCCCAAGGAGGGTGATGGCCCCTGAAGGACCGCGGCCGAAGAATCCCGGGATGACCGGCACGATGCCCCGGCTCAGCAGGGGAGCGACCTTGGGGCGCAGGACCTTGCGGGTGCGGGGGCGGTCGATGCTGGCGTTCTCGTAATTCTCGTCGGTGCAGACGCCGGCCAGATGGGCGTCCAGAGCCGTGGACCTTGTTCCCAGGCACTCCAAAACGCCGGCCAGCAGCCGCGCCGCCAGCCTCTCGCCGCAGCTCAGCAGCCGGGCGCGGACCGCCGGCGTCAGGTCGCGATGGCAGGCGATGCCGGTGAGCAGGCGCCCGATCCGGGAGAGCTGCGAACCGATCGCCGTCCGCAGGCGTTTCTCCGCGGGTCCGCCCGGGCACAGCTCGTCGATGACGGCGAAGTGCCTGCTTTTCAGGGCGGACAGGACGGGGGGGATATGCCGTTCTTGGCGCTTGGCCTGTTCGATGGCTGCGATCAGCAGCTCGGTCACTCCGGAGACCGCGGAAACCACGACCACCGCCTGCTTTTGCGCCGAGATGATGGCGCAGGCCTGGGCGATGCTGCGGGCGTCGCGCAAACAGCCGCCGCCGAATTTCATCACCTTGCTCATTCGTCACCTTCCGGGATCAGGCCCCGGCGCGCCGCCAGCTCGGCGTTGAGCACCGAGCCGCCGGCGGCCCCGCGCACCGTGTTGTGCAGCAGCAGGAAAAAATCGCAGCGCCGGCCCCGCGGCCGCAGCCGGCCCACGCCGACCACCATGCCGCGGGCGCGCCGGTGCCCGCCGGCGTTGACGTCGAGCGCCGGCTGCGGGCGGTCCTCCCCGTCATGGACGATGATGGGCGCGGCCGGGGCCGTGGGCAGTTCCAGTTGCTGAGGCTCCGCCGCAAAGCGGGCCAGGGCGTTCCGGATCTCTTCGCGGCCGACCGGCCGGTCGAATTCGGCGCTGACGCTCTGCAAATGGCCTTCTCGCACCGGGACGCGGCAGCAGGAGGGGAAGATCTCGATCGGACTGCCGTCGACATGATCGCCCGCCAGCTCGCCCAGGATCTTGCCGGTCTCGCGCACGATCTTCTCCTCCTCGCCGGCGATAAAGGGGACGATGTTGCCCAGGATGTCCCAGGCGGCGACGCCGCGGCGGCCGCCGCCGGAAACGGCCTGGAAGGTGGTGACGGTCACGGCGCGCAGCCCCAGGGCCGTCAGCGGTTTCAGGACCAGCGCCAGCCCGGCGACCACGCAGTTGGGATTGGTGACGATGAATCCTTCATGGTCGCGAAGCTGCGCTCGGCAGAGCTCCAGGTGGTCGGGATTGACCTCGGGGATGAGCAGCGGCACGTTTTCGTCAAGGCGGTGGGCGCCGGCGTTGGAAAAGACGCGCAGGCCCGCGGCGCGGAGCTCGGCCTCAAGCGGCCCGGCCGCGGCGGCGGGCAGTGCCGAGAAGACGACCCGCGCCCCGCTGCGGATGATTTCCGCCGCCGTGGTCTCGCGGATCACCCGTGCCCGGATGGCGGCGCCGGCCATCGTCGCGCCGGCGTCCGCCAGCGCCGCGGCGCAGGTCTTGCCCGCCGAGCCACTGGAGGCGGTGAGGCAGGCCAGATCGAAGAACGGGTGATCGTCGAGCAGGCGGATGAATTGCCGACCGACCAGGCCGGTGCAGCCCAACAGGGCGGCCTTGATCTTTTTCATATTCTCCTCCTAGCCCATGAGGATTTGCTGCGGCCGGACAACGGCGCGGACCAGCGGCGGCAGGCTGCCGCCCGTGCCCAAATGATCGCCGGCGACTACCAGCAGCCCGTCGACTCCGTCGGCCAGCGTCTCGCGGATGGCCCGGGCGACGCACGCCTCGTTGCGCACGCCGACGCGATTGCCCAGGGCGGTGGCCGTGGCATCGGCCAGGCAGCCGCTTTCGGCCACGACCGTGGCGGCGTCGGCGCGGCCGAAGGAGAGGGAATGGCCGACGGTGCCCGACGATGTGCAGACGGAAAAGATGCCGCTTCTGGGCTCAAGGCGCAGGGCGATGTCGCGCACGCGCGCGCCGCCGGTAAAGATGCCGATGGTCAGCGGCCGATCGATGCGCAGCACCACGTCGCCGCCGTTGTCCACGACCACGTGGCGGCAGCCGGCGGCGACCAGCGCCTCCACCGTGACCTGGGCGATGGCGCCGGCGACCGCCGCCATGGGGCCGACCCCGGCCAGGGCGGCGGCCGCGGCCATGCGCCGCGCCACCTGCGGCGCCGCCATGTCGATGGGCAGCGGTTCCAGCGAGGTCAGGAACCGCGGTTCCATGGCGGCATACGCTTCGATGTCGGCGCGGGCGGCGGCGATGGCGCGCTCCGCCAGTCCCATGAAACGCTCGGCGGCGGTCACGGTGGCGAACGTCTCCTTGATGCGGATCTGCCGGCGGACCAGGTCAGCGTCCATGGTTTCCCCCGTGGATGGCGCCGGTCGGGCACACCCGGTCGCAGCGGCCGCAGCCCGTGCAGCGCTGTTCGGAGGCCGTCACCTGCCAGTCGTTGTCGCGGCTGAAGACGCCGGCGGGGCATATGCCCAGGCAGAGGCCGCAGGAAATGCACAACTCCCGCTCCCAGACGACGTGCTCTCCCGCGGCCACCCGGCTTTCGGGATGCCGGGAAGGCGCCGCGCCCGTTCTCGGCTGGATCGCCAGCGGCCCGGCCGATCCCCGGGCGGGAAGCTTCGCCGCCGGGATGCTCAGCTGGAAGGTGCCCTGTTCGATCCGTTCCTTCAGGGTGCGCGCGATCCGCCCGGCCATGGGCAGGCTGGACAGGGACGATGCCGGGACATCCCGGTCCCGCAGCCTGACCGTTCCCGACTTGAGCTGTTCGTAGGAGCAGCGGCCCAGCAGCGGGCGTTGGCGGGCAGGTACGGAAAAATCGATGACGCTGGTCTCGATGTCCCGGTCGCGGACGGCCGTGGCGCGGGCGATGCCGGCATGCAGCACCGGGATGGGGACGCCGATGCCCACGTAGAGCGAGGCGCCGTAGCCCGGGAACACTGCCGCCCGCAGGAATTCGGCCGACATGCCCTTCAGGTCGCCCTGCACCATCAGGGTGGCAAACCCCTGTTCCGGGTCGTGCTGGGTGCCGGAGCCGGTGACATAGCCGATGCCGCCGCCCAGGAAGATGCGCGTGCCGATGCCGATGGTCTCCAGGTTGGGATCGTTCATCAGGGGCGACAGCTCGCCGGCGCCGGAGAAGGTGATGTTGCCCAGGCCGGGCAGGAGCTTGCCCATGTAAGTATGCAGAGTGCGCTCCCCGGAGTTGGCGGCGGCGTTGTAGCGCTGGTAGGCGTTGCGCGGGTTGCACAGCAGCGCCTGGTTGAGGCCGGCGAGAGTGACCTCGCCGAGCAGTTCCTTGCGCGGGTAGCAGTCGCTGCCGTAGGAAACGGCGCGCAGCACCACCGGCCGGCCGCGCAGCAGGTCCTCGATGACCTGGGCGCCGCCGGTTTCCGTCCCCGGCTTTTCGCTGCCCTGGGTGGCGCCCAGGTAGGCGTCGACGGCGGCGATGCCGGCGTAAGCCTCGACGTCATTGAGCCAGACACGGGTCATCTTGATCGGCGGGTCGGAATGGCCGAAATTCAGGAAGGCGCCGCTGGAGCACATGGCGCCGAAGGTGCCGGTGGTGACGACGTCGACCTCGGCGGCGGCCCGCTCGGCGCCCAGCTCCTCCACGAGGGCGGGCATGCGGTCGGCGGTGACCACGCGCACGTTCCCGTTCTCTATCCTTTTATTGATCTCTTCGACGGTTTTGGGCATGATAATCCTCCATTGGCTCTGGTTTTTGGAATCGTGAGAGTCGGGGTTTCCCGGACCTGCGCTCTGGGGGTTAGAGCGCCAGGCCCGGGCCGGGCATTATCATGCAGTACTGGAAAAGTTCGTTTTTGCGCATGGCTTTAAGGAAAGCAGTGTACAACAAGACGCGGCTCATGTCAATTGCCGGCGAAAGATCAGGAAATGGTGATCGCGTTCATGACCGCCGGGGCGGATTGAAGATCTCATGGCTCTCCCCGAGTGCCTGCATATTGGATCCAGGGCTTTTTCCTGTGTTTTCCGGTCGGGTTGCATTTCCATGCCCGGCATGTTAAAAAGGCACGTTCGACCCCGGGGGTGAAAATGATCCGCTTCACGAATGCCATCGTCCGTTTGCCCTGCCGCAACCTGGTCAATGGCCTCGCCGGTGCCGGCCTGGGGCCCCCGGATTACGGCAAAGCCGTGGAGCAGCACGCCGCCTATGTCGAGGCCCTGCGCGGCTGCGGCCTGGCCGTGACGGTGCTGGAGCCCGACGAGGCCTATCCCGACTCGGTCTTCATCGAGGACACGGCGGTTCTGAGCGACGACACGGCGGTGATTTGCCGCCTCGGGGCTCCCAGCCGTCGGGGCGAGGAAAAGGGCGTCGGATTGGCGCTGAAGCCGTTTTTCTCCGGCCTGGAGGCGATTCTGGCGCCCGGAACGCTGGAAGGGGGGGACGTCATGCTCGTCGCCCGCCGCTTCTATGTCGGGCTCTCGGCGCGGACCAATCGCGACGGGGCGAGGCAGCTCGGAGAAATCCTCAAGCGCCAGGGCATGGAAACGGTCCCTGTTCCCCTGAGCACGGTCCTGCACTTGAAGACCGGCATCTCCTTCCTGGGGGACGGCCTGCTGCTGGCCAGTGGAGAATTCCTTCAGCAAGGGATTTTTTCCGATTTTGCCATCGTCGCCGTCCCGGCGGGCGAGGAGTATGCGGCCAACTCGCTGCGGGTCAATGACCGGGTCCTGGTCCCGGCCGGATTCCCGGAAACGCGCCGGGCCATCGAAAGGACGGGGCTGGAGACGCTGGCGGTCGACGTTTCGGAGTTCCGCAAGCTGGACGGGGGTCTGAGCTGCCTTTCTCTCCGTTTTTAGGGGCGGGAGGGCCCGGTATACAAGAGCCGGCATCCTTGTTATAATCCGGGCAAGGAGACGCACGTGATCGACAGGTACCAAGCGGCGGAAATCGCCCGCATCTGGAGCGAGGACAACAAATACCGCAAATGGCTGGATGTCGAGCTGGCCGTTACCGAGGCCTGGGCCGAGATGGGGCAGGTGCCGGCGCCCAGCCTGAAGCGCATCCGCCGGCGCGCGGCGTTCGACATCGGACGCATCCGCGAGATCGAAAAAAAAGCCAAGCATGATGTCATCGCCTTCCTGACCTCGGTGGAGGAGTCGATCGGAGCCGACTCGGCTTACGTGCACAAGGGCATCACCTCCTACGACGTGGTCGATACGGCCCTGTCGCTGCTCATCCGCGAGTCGCTGGACCTGGTCCTGGACCGCTGCCGGGAGCTGAAGCGGGTGCTGCTGGCCAAGGCGTTCGCCTACCGCGACCTGCCGGCCATCGGCCGTACCCATGGCATCCACGCCGAGCCCATCGCCTTCGGCTGCAAGTTCCTGATCTGGCACGAGGAGATGGATCGCAACCTGCGCCGGCTGCAAAACGCCCGCGAAGCCGCGGCGGTGGGCAAGGTCTCGGGCTCGGTGGGCACTTACATCCACTTCCCGGCCGCCGGCGAGGCGCGGGTGCTGCGCCGGCTGGGCTTGAAGCCCTGCCGGGTCTCCTCGCAGATCATCCAGCGTGACCGCCACGCCGAGGTCATCGCGGCGCTGGCCCTGCTGGGCACCAGCCTGGAAAAAATCGCCGTCGAGATCCGCCACCTGCAGAAGACCGAGTCGCTCGAGGCCGAGGAACCCTTCACCCGCGGGCAAAAGGGCTCCTCCTCCATGCCGCACAAGCGCAACCCGGTGCGCTGCGAGCGCGTATCCGGGCTGGCGCGCGTCCTGCGCGGCCATGCGGCCGTGGCGCTGGAGAACAATGTCCTCTGGCACGAGCGTGACATCTCCCATTCCTCGGCCGAGCGGGTCATCTTCCCCGATGCCTTCCACCTGACCGTATTCATGCTCGATGACATGACCGACGTGCTGCGGCACCTGGTCGTCTATCCCGGGAACGTCCGCCGCAACCTGGAGCTGACCCAGGGCGTGTACTTCTCCCAGAAAGTGCTGACCCTGCTGGTCGAGAAGGGCATGGCCCGCCAGCGCGCTTACGAACTGGTGCAGGCGCAGGCCATGCGCTCCTGGCGGGAAAAGCGCAGCTTCCGCGAGCTGGTGCTGGCCGACCCGGCCATCACCGCCGCCTGCCCGGCCTCCGAGCTCGAGAAGGCCTTTTCCCTGAAGGCGATGCTGTCCGGGACCCGGGACATCTTCCGGCGCTTCTCCCGGCGGGGGAAATAAGCGGGCCATGGCCCTGGCGACGATCGATTCGGTCCTCGAACAGATCGACGGCCTGGTGCGCGGCGCCGGCGCCGAGGGCGGCCGGGACTTCCGCCTGCGCCTGGAGGAGCTGGTGCGCCGGGGAGGCAGAAGCACCGAGAACGCCATCGTCCACTACATTACCGGCCGCGCCGTCGCCATGGCCACGCGCATCGACCTGGTGCGCATGGCCGGCTACATCCGCAGCGACGCCTTCCTGCTGCCGCTGAAGAAGGTCATCGCCATGGGCGAGGACGACCTGCTGCGAGAGGAGGCCATCCTCAGCATCGCCAAGTACAACGACCGCCGCGCCCTGGACATCCTCGAGGCGGCCCTGGCCCGCATCGCCAAGCCGCAGCTGCAGGCGGTAATCACCCAGGCCATCGAGCGCATCAAGGCGAACAGCCCCCTGCTGGCCATGCTGCCGCGCTTCCTGCGCGGCGGGCGGGACTCCGACCTGTTCCAGGTCACGCTGAAAGTATTCAAGAAGATCCTCGCTCCCGCCGACGCCAGGACCTTCATCGCCTATTTGCACCATGGCGACCAGGCGGTGTCGGAGGGCTCCTTCGAGATCCTGTGCGCCCGCGGCGACGAGGCGGTTTATTTTTTCGTGGCCGAGTATTTCCGCGAGCACTCCCGCCTGCTGCTGCGGACGGCGGAGAGCCGGGTGGGCGCCGCGCGCCTGGAGCGGCTGATCGTTGCCCTGCGCGATTATCTGGAGCGTTTTCCGCAGTTTTTTTCGCAGCTGCGCCCCGATATCGCGGGCTTGAGCCAAAAGGCGGACGGGGCCGCCTGGGGCGAGGCGCTCGCGGCGCTGATCCGCGACCTGGATCGGGTGATGCAGGCCCGATGAACGGGAAAGGAGCTGCAACATGGCGATGATTCGCAGGGTATTCGTGGAAAAGAAAGGCGGGTTCGCCGGCGAGGCCCGGGCGCTGCTGGCCGATCTGCGCGACAACCTGGGAATCAAGGCGGTGAGCGGCCTGCGCCTGCTCAACCGCTACGATGCGTGCGGCCTCAGCGCCGGCGAATGGCAGCGGGCCTGCCAGACCGTCTTTGCCGAGCCCCCGCTGGACGAGGTCCGCCAGGAGAAACTGGCGCTGGCCACGGGCGAGACCGCGTTCGCCGTCGAGTACCTGCCCGGGCAGTACGACCAGCGGGCCGACTCCGCCGTGCAATGCCTGCAGCTGCTCTTCCCGCGCCGCCGCCCCGAGGTGGCCGCCGCCCGCGTCATCGTCCTGCGCGGGGAACTGGCGCCGGCGGACCTGGAAGCGGTCAAGAACTACCTCATCAACCCGGTGGATTCGCGCGAGGCCGCCATGGCCAAGCCGCGTTCGCTGACACTGCGCCCGGCCGCGCCGGCAACGGTGCCGGTGCTGAAAGGATTCAGGGCGATGAGCGACGAGGGGCTGCGCCGCCTGGCGCAGGATCTGGGCCTGGCCATGGAAGAAGCCGACCTGCGCATCTGCCGGGCTCATTTCCGCGACCGGGAGAAACGCGACCCGACCCTGACCGAGGTGCGCCTGCTCGACACCTACTGGTCGGATCATTGCCGGCACACCACGTTCCTGGCCGTCATCGACAGCATCGAGATCTCCCCCGGCGCCTGGGCCGAACCGCTGCGCCGGGCCTATGAGACCTACCTGGAGGCGCGCGGCAACCTTTACCGCCGGCGCCCGGTCGATCTCTGCCTGATGGACCTGGCCCTGCTGGCCATGAAGGAACTGCGCGCCGGGGGGCGGCTGGCTGACGTCGACCTCTCCGACGAGATCAACGCCTGCACCGTCAAGGCCATGGTCGACGTCGACGGCGCCGGGGAGGAGTGGCTGATCCTGTTCAAGAATGAGACCCACAACCACCCGACCGAGATCGAGCCTTTCGGCGGCGCCGCCACCTGCCTGGGCGGGGCCATCCGTGATCCCCTGTCGGGACGGGCCTTCGTCTACCAGGCCATGCGCGTCACCGGCAGCGGCGATCCCCGCCGGCCGGTCGCCGCCACCCTGCCGGGAAAGCTGCCGCAGCGCAAGATCACCACCGAGGCGGCCCAGGGCTTCAGCTCCTACGGCAACCAGGTGGGGCTGGCCACCGGCCAGGTCAGCGAGGCCTATCACGAGGGTTACGTGGCCAAGCGCCTGGAGATCGGCGCCGTCATCGGCGCCGCGCCGCGGCGCAATGTCGTCCGCCGCGAGCCGGCGCCGGGGGATGTGGTGCTGCTGGTGGGAGGCCGCACCGGCCGCGATGGCATCGGCGGCGCCACCGGCTCCTCCAAGGCCCATGGCGAGGGGTCGCTGCGCAGCTGCGGCGCCGAGGTGCAGAAAGGCAACCCGCCGGTCGAGCGCAAGCTGCAGCGGCTGTTCCGCGATCCGCGCGCCAGCCGACTGATCAAGCGCTGCAACGACTTCGGCGCCGGGGGCGTCGCCGTGGCCGTCGGCGAGCTGGCGCCGGGCCTGGATATCGACCTCGACCGCGTGCCCAAGAAATATGCCGGGCTCGACGGCACCGAACTCGCCCTCTCCGAGTCGCAGGAGCGCATGGCCGTGGTGCTGGGCGCCGCCGACTGGCGCCGCTTCCAGAAACTGGCCGCCGCGGAGAACCTCGAGGCCACCGTCATCGCCCGGGTCAGCGCCCGGCCGCGGTTGCGGATGAAATGGCGCGGCCGCGCCATCGTTGACCTGGAGCGCGCTTTCCTCGACAGCCATGGCGCCCGGCGCCGGGCCGCGGTAAGGGTCGAGGAACCCGACGCCGCCGGCAATTTCTTCAGGAAACTGCCCGGCGGCGCCAAGATGCCCGACCTGGGCACCGCCTGGAAGGCCATGCTGGCGGGTCTGAGCGCCTGCTCGCAGAAAGGGCTGGGCGAGCGCTTCGATTCCTCGATCGGCGCCGCCTCGGTACTCTGTCCCCATGGCGGCCTTTTCCTTTCCACGCCGATCGAGGCCATGGCGGCGAAGCTGCCGCTGCTTCATGGACATACGCACAGCGCCACGCTCATGAGCCACGGCTTCCAGCCCGATCTCTGCGCCTGGAGCCCGTTCCACGGGGGCGTCTATGCGGTGATCGAGGCGCTGGCGCGACTGGCGGCCTGCGGCGGCGACATCCGCCGCGCCCGCCTGACCCTGCAGGAATATTTTCCAAAGCCCGGCCTCGACCCGCGGCGCTGGGGGCCGCCGTTCGCCGCCCTGCTGGGGGCGTTCATTGCCCAGCGCGAACTGGAGGTCGCCGCCATCGGCGGCAAGGACAGCATGTCGGGATCTTTCCGCGACCTGGACGTGCCGCCGACCCTGGTCGCCTTCGCGGTCGTCCCGGCCGATGCCCGCGGCGTCCTTTCCCCGGAGTTCAAAAAGGCGGGAAGCCGGGTCGTGCTGCTGGCGCTGCCTCGCGATGAACGCGAGATGCCCGACTTCGCCGCGTTCAGGAAGAACTGCGCGCGCGTTCACGAGCTGGCGGGCCGGGGCAGGATCCTGGCCGCCCAGTCGCTGCACGCCGGCGGCCTGGCCGAGGCGGTCAGCAGGATGTGCTTCGGCAACCGCCTGGGCTTCGCCTTCGACAGGGAGGTGTCCGCGCAGGAACTGCTGGCGCCCGCCATCGGCTCGCTGCTGTTGGAGGTGCCGGAAAAGGAGGATGTCGACAGGCTGTTCGCCGGCACGAACCACCGCCTCCTGGGCCGGACCGCTGCCAAAGCCCGAATCCGCGTCAACGAACTGGAGCTGGACGTGGAGGAACTGCAGGCGCATTGGCAAAAGCCGCTGGAAGATATCTTCCCCACCCGGGTGCCAGCCGCCGCGGTCGACGGCGGCTGCGAACGGCCGCTGTTCCGGGGCCGTCCCGGCCGAAAGAGGGGGCGGACGCTGGCCCGGCCGCGGGTGCTGATCACGGTCTTCCCGGGGACGAACAACGAGTATGACGTCGCCCGCGCTTTCGAAAAGGCGGGGGCCGTCCCCGACATTTTCGTTTTCCGCAACCTGACCGCCGCCGCCATCGAAGCCTCCATCGCCGAACTGGCGCGCAAGCTGGGGAACGCCCAGATGCTCATGATCCCGGGCGGCTTCAGCGCCGGCGACGAGCCCGACGGCTCGGGCAAGTTCATCGCCGCCGCCTTCCGCCACCCGCGCCTGCGCGACGCCGTCCATCGCCTGCTGGAAAGAAGGGACGGCCTGATCCTGGGCATCTGCAACGGCTTCCAGGCCCTGGTCAAGCTGGGGCTGCTGCCCCACGGCGAGATCCGCGACCTCACCCCCGATTCGCCGACGCTGGCCGCCAACCTCATCGGCCGCTTCGTGTCGCGGCCGGTGCGCACCATGGTGGTCTCGACGCTGTCGCCGTGGTTCTCGCTCTGCAAGGCCGGCGACATCCACACCGTGCCGGTGGCCCACGCCGAGGGGCGCTTCACGGCGCCGGCGGCGACCGTCGAGCTGCTGTTCTCCCTGGGGCAGGTGGCCACGCAGTACGTCGATTTTGAAGGCCGGCCGACCATGGACTCCTTCTTCAACCCCAACGGCTCGCTGCTGGCCATCGAGGGCATCACCAGCCCCGACGGCCGCGTCCTGGGCAAGATGGCCCATTCCGAGCGCCTGCTGGGCAGCGACCTCTTCAAGAACGTCCCCGGCGCCAAGGACCAGAAGCTGTTCGCTTCCGGGGTGGGGTACTTTCAGTAAAGGCATCCTGTGGGGTGAGCGGGTAGATTTGCTACTTCCGCTGCACGCGTGTTGAATATCTCGAGAAATGATGCCATTATAATTACAACCCCGTTATTCAGGCAACGCAAGAAATGACAAGCAAAAAAACGGTAAGCGTCCCCGCGGATCTCAAGAATATTTTTCAGCGGTCGCAGAAATTGGTCGAGAAGTGCTTCCGTGAAAAGAAGGAGAACCCTTTCAACGGCACGATCGAAATCGGCGATCAGAGATACATTCTCATCCGGGCCGCTTCGCTGTCGGTCGAGTTTTTCGAAGCGGTCAAGAAGTTCTATGCCGACCGGAGCGAAAAGGAGGCCATCGCCCTGGCGCGTGACCTGCTCTTCGACGTCGCTCACGCCATCGGCATGGCCGACGCGAGGAGCTTTCACGCAAAAATGAACCTGCGGACGCCCATCGAGAAGCTGTCGGTCGGGCCGGTTCATTTCGCCTATTCGGGATGGGGCGTCGTCGAGATACTGCCCGAGAGCCTTCTTGTTCCGGACCAGAACTACGTGCTGATCTATGACCATCCTCACTCGTTCGAATCCCAGGCCTGGCAGGCGACCGGGCGCAAAGCGTCGTTTCCCGTCTGCGTGATGAACGCGGGCTACTCTTCCGGCTGGTGCGAGGAGAGCTTCGGCATGCCGCTTGTGGCCGCGGAGATCATGTGCCAGGCGAGAGGGGACAAGTCCTGCCGCTTCATCATGGGGCATCCGGACCGGATCAACGATCATATCGCCGCATACCTGGAGAAGCACTCGCGGTTGTCCTTGGGCAGCGCCCGTTTCGAGGACACCGGCTTCTTCAAAAAGAAGAAGTTCGAAGACGAGCTGCGGCGGAGAGAGCTTCAGCGCGCAGAGCATATTCAGCGGGCGATCTACCAGATCTCGGAGGCTGCCCAGGCCGCGACCAGCCTGGAGCAGCTATGCAAGTCGATCCATGCCATAATAGGAGAGTTGATGCCGGCCCGGAATTTCTACATCGCCCTCTACGACCCCGAAACCGATTTTCTCCGCTTTCCCTACTGGGTCGACGAGTTCGACGAGACGCCTCCCCTGGACCATCCGGGCAAGGGGTTGACCGAATATGTGCTGCGCATGGGACAACCGCTTCTGGCGGCGCCGGAGGTCTTCGAGCGGCTGGTCCAGTCCGGGGAGATCGAACCGGTCGGAGCGCCTTCCCTGGACTGGTTGGGGGTGCCCCTGAAGACAAAGGCGGGGGAAACCATCGGAGTGATGACTGTCCAGACCTACTCGGAGTCGGTGCGCTACGGCGATGCCGACAAGGATGTCCTGGTGTTCGTCTCCTCCCAGGTAGCGATGATGATCGAGCGGAAACAGGCGGACGAGACCCTGCGCCAGAGCGAGGAGCGCTACCGGAGCATGGTGGACAACGCTCCGCTGGGCATCCTGACCGCCAACCGCGAGGGGTGGATCATCGATGTCAACCCGAACCTTCTGCGGATTCTCGGCTCGCCGTCGGCCGAGGCCACGAAAGCGATCAACCTTCTTGCATTCCCTCCCCTTTGCGCAGCCGGATTCTCGGCCGACTTCAAAAAATGCATGGACGAGTCCCGCTTGATCATCGGCGAATATCCTTATACCTCCAAGTGGGGGAAGAGTATTTACATCCGCGCCCATTATGTCCCGATCCTCGATGGTGCTGGAGCGGTCGTCGGTGTCATGGGAATGCTCGAGGATATCACCGAGCGCAAGCTAATGGAGAAAGAACGACAGGAACTGGAGGAACGGTTACGGCGGATCGAGAAGATGGAGGCTATCGGCACCTTGGCCGGAGGCGTCGCCCACGATCTGAACAATGTGCTTGGAGTCTTGAGTGGTTATGCCGAATTGCTGATAATGGAAACGCAAGAGGGAAGCCCGGGGCGGGCGCACGCGACGAGAATCTTGAAATCGTCGGAGCGTGGGGCTGCCATAATCCAGGATTTGTTGACGCTGGCGCGCCGCGGCGTCGCCATCTCCGAGGTGTCCAACCTGAATCAAATCGTCAGCGATTATCTGAAATCACCCGAATTCGCGAACCTCTCCGCGCAGCACCCGCAGATTCAGGTGCAGGCGGCTCTGGCCTCCGAATTGCTGAATGTCATCGGTTCTCCCGTTCATCTCAGCAAGACGATCATGAATCTGGTCTTGAACGCCTTCGAGGCAATGAGCACCGAGGGTGTGATCACCATCACCACCTGCAACCGCTATCTGGACAAGCCCATCAAGGGGTATGACGAGATAAGGGCCGGAGACTATGCCGTGCTTTCGGTCAGCGATGCCGGCAAGGGAATCGCCCCCCAGGAGATCAGGCGAATTTTTGAGCCTTTCTATACAAGGAAAATGATGGGGCAAAGCGGCACCGGCCTGGGACTGGCCGTCGTCTGGGGAACGGTCATGGATCACAACGGCTACATTGATGTGCAAAGCGAAGAAGGCAAAGGATCAACGTTCACCCTCTATTTCCCCGTTACCCGGGAGAGTCTGAGTTTGGATCAGCCCAAGATCTCCTTGGCGCAGTTCATGGGACATGGCGAATCCATCCTGGTGGTCGATGACCTGCCGGAGCAACGCGATGTAGCCGCGGCCATGCTGGGTAAGGCCGGCTACACCGTGCAGACCGTAGCCAGCGGGGAAGAGGCGTTGGAGTATCTGGACCGGCATGCCGTCGATCTGGTTATTCTGGACATGATCATGGACCCGGGCATGGATGGATTGGAAACGTTCCGGCGGATCAGGGCGATAATTCCGCGGCAAAAGGCCATCATCGTCAGCGGTTTCGTTGAAACTGATCGAGCCAGGGAAGCGTTGAAATTGGGAGCCGGCAGCTATATCCAGAAGCCCTTTATCATGGAGAAGATCTGCCAGGCGATCCGCAGTGAATTGGATCGGACCATTCCCGATTCGCCGCCCGGAAAGGATTGAGGACAGGCGGAGCGAACGTTTTTTTATTGGCTGTTCCGGCGGTTCCGCGCAGATTGCAGCACAAAGTTCCGGCAAGAAGAAACAGGGCGACTGCCTTCTCAGAACATCCCCTGTGACATGGATCAGAAGCTCTTCGCCTCCGGGGTGAAATATTTTCAATAACCAATCATAATTTATGCGCAAGCAGGGGCGGGGCTATCCCTTCTTTTTGGGGCTTTGGAAAACCGGGGACAGGCTGTAATAATATGAACCGGCTTGCTGTTCACCGTTGATGGGCGCATAATCCGTCATTCTGGAAGCAAAAATAGCGAGAAAAAAGTGAAAACAAAACATCCGCCGGCATTGGGGATCGTGATCCCCGTGATCTTCTGGGGAACGCTGGTCGTTTGCGGTTACATGATGGAAGATTACAATCACCTGACGCGGCTGGTGAGCGAGCTGGGGGCGATCGGGACGAGGACGCAATATATGTTCACGACCGGGCTGCTCGCCTGCGCGATTCTGAGTGTCTTGTTTGTGGTTGGCCTGTGCCGGGAATGCAAAAGAAGAGGGATCAGCACGATCCCGGCGCTGATCATCCTCTCCTTTTCCGTTTCGATCGGCGGCGCCGCGATATTTCCGCTGCCGCTGCGCCTCCATTTGTGGGCGGGCATGCCCTCGATCCTGCTCTTCTTCTCGCCCCTGGCGGCACTGATCCTTTGGCGTGGAGAAAAAGCGCCTGCGGATATGCGGGTCTGGGCGATCGTCAGCTTTTTGGTCATGCTGCTGGGCTTCACGGCTTTCATGCCTGACGTGCTGGGCGCCTGGCCGGGATTGAAGCAGCGCTTCTTCCATATCGGCTGGTCGCTGTGGTTCATCGGCCTGGGCCGGGCGTTCCTCCGCTCGCCGGCGCCCGCCGGCAGCGGACAGGAATAGCGATTGTTTGAGTTACGCGACAGCTTGGCTCGATCTGAAGAGGACTTTTGCAATCCCTGCAGTTGAAAACAGGAACGGAACATAGCATCATGTGCTTGTGAAATGATTCCAGGGCACGCAGGAATTGCATCAAGGAGGGGCCATGGCCAAGGCTTTGATCGTGTACACTGCTGTCCAAAATAAATCGTTT
>DCVB01000129.1 GCA_002327965.1 Candidatus Aminicenantes bacterium UBA2199
CCGATCCTTCCGGTTTCAGGCAAGGGGCCCCATCTCCTTGAACAGCGACAGCGTCTCGCGCGCCTGCTTCTTCGTCAGCTTGGAGATGGCGAAGCCGGCGTGGACGATCAGCCAGTCGCCGAGCTTGACCTTGTCCAGCAGCATGATGCCGACCTCGCGGCGCAGGCCGGCGCTCTCGACGACGGCCATGTCGCCCGCGATCTCGACCACCTTCATGGGCACGGCCAGGCACATGTCATTTCTCCTTGCGGGCCCGCGCCGCGGCCAGCGCCGCCTGCCCCAGCGAGACGCCGCCGTCATTGGCCGGCAGGCGCCGGTGGCACAGCGCGCGGAAGCCGTTCTTTTCGAGCCGTTCTGTCATCATCTTCAGCAGCAGTATATTCTGGAACACGCCGCCGCTCAAGGCCGCGGTCCTTGTTTTTCCCTCCCGGCCCAGGAGCAAAGCCGCTTCGAGCAGGGCGTCGGCCAGGGTCTCGTGGAAGCGGCGGGCCTTTTCCGGCCGTCGGCCGCGGTCGGCCGTCATGGCCGCCACGGCGGGGAGCATGTCCAGGATCAGCATGCCGTTCTCCCTGGCCAGGGCGTAGGGATAGGCCTTCCCGGCGGGCTTCGCCCGTTCGGCCTCGGCCTGCAGCAGCGCGGGCAGCTCGCCCTCGTAGGAGTTGACGGCGCCGAGACCCAGCAGGCAGGCCGCGCCGTCGAACAGGCGGCCGCAGCTGCTGGTCATGACCCCGCCGCGGCGCTCGCGGACCGCCTCCAGCACCTGCGCTCCCTTGCGGCCGTAACGGGCGGCGAGAAGGCGGGCGCGCCGGTCGTCGCCGCCGGCCAGCAGCAGCGACAGCGCCATGCGCCACGGCTCGCGCGCCGCCGCGTCGCCGCCGGGGAGGAAGAGGGGGCGCAGGTGGCCCACCCGGCGCATGCCGGCCAGGCCGCCGACGAAGAACTCGCCGCCCCAGACCGTGCCGTCGTCGCCGTAACCGGTGCCGTCGAGGGCGATGCCGATCGCCGGGCCGACCTCGTCGTTCTCGGCCAGCACCGAGGCGACGTGGGCCTGGTGGTGCTGCACTTCCACGAGCGTCGCTTTCGGGAACTCCGTTGCCAGCAGGCGGTTGGGGTAGGCGGGGTGCCGGTCGATGACGACGACCTCCGGTCGCAGGGAGAAGAGCTTCATGAAATGGCGGACGGCGCGCCTCTCGGCCGCCAGCGCCGGATTGGACTCGGTGTCGCCGATGTGCGGGCCGACGAAGGCGCGCTGGCCGTCGACCAGGCAGAAGGTGGTCTTGAGCATGCCGCCCAGGGCCAGGACCGTCTTGCTGGCGCTGAACGGCAGGGCGATCGGCAGCGGCACGTAGCCGCGGCTGCGGCGGAAGAAATAGGGCGCCTTTTCGAAAACGACGGCCAGCGAGTCGTCGGCGAACGAGAGGATCGGCCGGTCGTGGCACAGGACGGCGTCGCACAGGCGCGGCAGTTCCGGGGCGTCGTCGTCGAAGAGGATCGGCTCGTCGGCGATGTTGGCCGAGGTCATGACCAGCGGCTCGCCCACGCCAGCGACCAGCAGGCGGTGCAGCGGCGA
Source organism: Candidatus Aminicenantes bacterium UBA2199 (assembly GCA_002327965.1). Lineage (GTDB taxonomy): Bacteria > Acidobacteriota > Aminicenantia > UBA2199 > UBA2199 > UBA2199. Next base: position 1,571 of record DCVB01000129.1, read on the forward strand.
GTAGGGGAGCATGAAGCCGATGCGGTTCTGCCCCGGCGCCGACAGGCGCAGCAGGCGGTCGCCCGGCCTGGCCCGCAGCAGGACGATGGGAGACTCGGGGCTCTGCAGCAGCCGCTTTTCGGCGTCCGAGATGCTGCAATGCTCGCGGATCATGGCCAGGGTCGCCATCAGGGCGAAGGGCTTGCGCTCGCGCCCCTTGAAGCGCCGCAGCCGCTCCAGGGCTTTCGGGTCGTTGGCGCGGCAGGCCAGGTGGAAGCCGCCGATCCCCTTGACCGCCACGACCTTCCCTTTCTTGAGCAGCCCGATCGCCTTTGCCAGCGGCTCCTTCCTGTCGATCCTGCCCCTGATCCGCAGATGCAGCTCCGGCCCGCAGTTTGGGCAGGAGACGGGCTGGGCGTGGTAGCGGCGGTCGCCGGGGTCGGTGTATTCTTTCCGGCACTCGGGGCACATGGCGAACTTCTTCATCGTGGTCTTCGGCCGGTCGTAGGGCAGCCCCTCGATGAGGGTGAAGCGCGGGCCGCAGTCGGTGCAGTTGGTGAAGGGATACCTGTATCTCCGGTCCCCGGGGTCCTCCATCTCCCTGCGGCAGGCAGCGCACAGGGCGATGTCGGGCGGGACCATGATGTCTTTCTTTCCCTTGCCCTCGCTCTCCAGGATGGTGAATTCCTTTTCCTTCCGCTCCGGGATCTTCTCCCAGCTCAGGGTTTCAATGCGGCTCAGCGGCGGCGCATTGCCTTCGACATGGCGGATGAACTCCTTCAGGTCTTTCCCCTGCACCTCAAGCACGACCTCGGCGCCCCTGTTCCGGACCACTCCCGTCAATTTAAATTTCTTCGCCGCGCGGTAGAGGAAGGGCCGGAAGCCCACCCCCTGGACGACTCCCGCGATGCGCAGGCGTAGGCGGCCCTTTTCGGGGAGGTCGGCCTGGCGGATGTCCGGGATCGCTTTTAGGGATTTCATTTGTTACCAGAGCGGTTATTATACAGCAAAATGGCCCGGGGCGGAAATCGATAACGAGGGTAGGGGCACCGCGTGCCGTGCCCTGAGATTTACTGGGTTTATTGTCTTGGTAGGGAACGCAAATTTGCGTTCCCTACCTGGGGAAAACAAGGGCGGGCCACACACACATGGGCGAGTCGCGATTGGTATGTCGCTAACGAAGAACGGGCGGGTCTGAGACCCGCCCCTACGTTAAGAAACAGGGAAATTATCTGGTCCTTGACTTTCGCATGGGCCTGTATTAATATTCAATTAAATTGATCATATGATCAATTGCATTGAAGGGGGGCAAGATGCTGGAGCCATTGCTGGACTCTCCGGTCAAGGAGAAAATACTCCTTTTCCTGCTGGCGAACCCCGATTCCTACCCGCGGGACATCGCTCGCAATTTCGCCATCAATTTCACCACTGTTCTCTATCAGCTCAGGAAAATGGAGGCCGCCGGCGTTCTCTACAGCCAGCTGCGGGGCAAGGTGCGCCTGTATGGGCTCAACCCGCGCTATCCCTTCCGCAGGGAACTGGAAGCGCTGCTGCGCAAGGCCTTCGATTTCCTTTCCCAGGCCGACAAGGATAAATACTACATCCGCCGCAGAAGGCCCCGCATGCAGGGAAAGCCGTCATGAAGAACCTGTCCGCCCTGAGCCACCGGGAGCTGGCGGCATTCATCTGCGGGCACCTGCGCGGCAGGGGAGT
>DCVB01000115.1:0-5187 GCA_002327965.1 Candidatus Aminicenantes bacterium UBA2199
CCGCTGGGGGTGGCCGTCTACACCCTGGGGCACAGTTTTGCCGCCTTCGTGCTCGCCGAACTGGCCTGGGCGGTCAGCGTGAGCATGCGCTCGGGCTGCGACTCGGCCATGCTCTTCGACAGCCTGCGCCAGCTGGGGCGCGAGGAGGAATACCGCCGCTTCGAGGGCCGGTGCGCGTTGTTCGCCCGCAGCGGCACGGCGGTCTCGTCGGTCGCCGGCGGCCTGCTGGCTGCGGTTTTCCTGCGCCTGCCCTTCCTGGTCAACCTCGGCAGCGCCCTTTTCATGCCGCCGCTGGCTCTCTCCCTATCCGAGCCCGAGCGCGAGCAGCGCCGCTCCCGGAATCCCATGCTCGACATCCTGCGCATCTGCCGCCATTGCCTGCGCGAACCCCATATCCGGCCGGTGGTCCTGTTCTGCGGCCTGATCATGGCCGGCAACCTGACCGGGCTCTGGGCCTACTTCCTCCTCTACCAGGAGCTGCGCATCGGCATCGGTTGGTTCGGGGTCCTCTTCGCCGTCTTCCAGCTCGCCGGCGCCCTGGGCGGTTCGCGCGCCCACGCCTTCAGCGAGCGCTTCGGTGCGAAGACCCCGCTGCGCCTGGTATTGCTCACCCCGCTCATTTTCGTCCTGCTCGGCCTTTTTCCCGCCGTGTGGCTGCTGCCCCTGGTCCCGGCCAACGCCCTGCTCTGGAACCTGGCCTACCCGGTGCTGCTCGAAAGGCTCAACCTGGCGGTCGGCTCCGACGTGCGGGCCACTGTTCTCTCGCTGGCCGGCATGGCGGGCAGCGTGATCTTCATCGTCGTCTCGCCGCTCTTCGGCCGACTGGTCGACGCCGTCTCCCTGTCCGCCGCCTTCGTCGCCCTGGGAGTTTTCTTCCTGCTGGCCGGCGCCTGGCTCCTCACCGCCATGCTGCGTTACTGGCAAGAAGGAGTAAATGAGTAGATGGGTAAAAGGGTAGATGGGGAAGAAAACCGCACTCTTCCACTGCCAGGGCTGTCGCCTTATCAACTCTTCTACTCATCAAAGATTCAAGCGTTCTTTTTCTGGGTCATTGATACATTGAGATTTGCTCACTGGAGGGATCGATGGAAGATCTGACGTATGCCATGGCTCCGGAAATATTCGCGGCTTTCCCTGAATACAGGCGCGGGGTGGTCGTCGCCCGCGACGTGCGCAACGGCGATTCGCCCGACGAACTGGTACGGATGCTGAGGGAGGAAGAGGGGAGGGCGCGGGAACGGCTGAATGTCGACACGCTGACCTCCGAGCCGCGCCTGGCCTCGTGGCGGGAAGCGTTCCGCCGGCTGGGCTACAAGCCCGGGGATTTCAGGCCGTCGGTCGAGGCGCTGCTGCGCCGGGTGCTGCGCGGCCAGGACCTGCCGGCGATCAATGCCCTGGTCGACATCGGCAACATCGTCTCGCTGCGCCACCTGCTGCCGGTCGGCGGCCACGCGATCGACGAGCTGACCCGGGACATCGCCCTGCGGCCGGCGACGGGAGCCGAGGCGTTCATCCCCTTCGGCTCGGAAGCGGTCGAGCGCCCGGCCGCGGGAGAGTTCATTTTCACGGAAGGGGATACGGTGCTGACGCGGCGCTGGATCTGGCGCCAGGCCAACCACACCCTGACCCTGCCCGGGACGAGGGCCATCGAGTTCAACATCGACGCCCTGCCGCCGGTGAGCGCCGTTGACGTGGAAGCGGCGGGGAAGGACGTCATGGATCTGGTCGCCCGCTACTGCGGCGGCCGGGCCCGCTTCGCGGTTCTCGAGCGGCGGAATCCGGTCCTGCGGCTGGATGAGCCCGTTTACTGAGGAAATCCCGTGCCCCACGCCTCTGAAAAACAAATCCGGCTTCTTATCCGTACAAAACTCAAATATTCAAGTCATTGAATAATATTGGAAAAAATCATGGCGGATGGCTCATTAACTTCAAATAAGGAGAAAAGGATGACTAAAAAAAGCACGCGGGCCGCGATGGCCCTGGCCGCCTTGCTGGCATTCTGCCTGGGAGGCAGTTCCCTGGCCGGGCAAAGCATGGACAGGATGAAAGCCCAGATTCAGGAAAAAACCCTGAAAAACGGCATGAAGTTCATCGTCATGGAGCAGCGCGAGGCGCCGGTGGCCTCGTTCCACGTCTATGCCGACGTGGGCAGCGCCCAGGAGTCGTATGGCATAACCGGCATCTCCCATATCCTGGAGCACATGGCCTTCAAGGGGACAACGACGGTCGGCACCAAGGATTTCGCCGCCGAAGCAAAAATCCTGGCCGAGCTGGACCAGGTTTACGGGCAACTCAGCCGCGAGCAGGCGAAGATCAAGCCCGACGCGAAGAAAACCGGCGAACTGCAGGCCAGGTTCGAGGAATTGCAGAAGCAGGCCAAGGAGTATGTCGTCAACAACGAGTACTTCGACATGGTCATGCAGCAGGGCGATACCGGGGTCAACGCCTACACCAGCTATGACGCCACCCAGTACATCAACAGCCTGCCGGCCAACAAGCTGGAGTTCTGGATGGCCATAACCTCCGACCGCTTCCTGAACCCGGTCTTCCGCGAGTTCTACAAGGAGCGCGAAGTGATCATGGAGGAGCGGCGCCTGAGCGTCGAGACCCAGCCGATCGGCAAACTGCTGGAAGACTTCATGGCCGTGGCCTACAAGGCCCACCCCTACCACCACCACGTCATCGGCCACATGTCCGATATCCAGGCCATCACCCGCGGGGACGTGAAGGATTATTTCAAAAAATTCTATTCGCCCAGCAACCTGACCGCGGCCGTCGTCGGCGACGTCGATGCCGCCGAGGTTTTCCGCCTGGCCGAGCTCTATTTCGGCCGCATCCCCAGCGGCCCGCGCCCCGAGCCGATCCGCACCCGCGAGCCGGAACAGTGGGGCGAGCGCCGGGCCATGGTCACGGCCCAGTCGCAGCCGGTGCTGCTGATGGGCTACCACAAGCCCGACGCGCGCCATGCCGACAACGGTGCCCTGGACGCCCTGGCGAACATCCTCGGCCAGGGGCGTTCCTCGCGCCTGTGGGAGAGCCTGGTCAAGAAGGAGAAGGCCGCCACCCAGGTCGGCTGCTTCAACAATTTCCCCGGCGAGAAATACCCCAACCTGATCGCATTTTTCTCCATGCCCAGCAAGGACAAGACCGCGGCCCAGTCCCTGGAGCTGATCGACCGGGAGATTGAAAAGATCAAGCGGGAACCGGTCAGCGCCCAGGAACTGGCCAAGTACAAGCGCATGACCAAGAAGGCCCTGATCGGCCAGATGAAGTCCAACGCGCGCATGGCGGCCCTGCTGACCCATTACGACGTGGTGCAGGGCGACTGGCGGCTGGTCTTTGACGAGCTCGCCGCCATCGACCGGATCACCGCCGCCGACATCCAGCGCGTGGCCAACACCTACCTGGTCGCCGGCAACCGCACCGTCAGCGAGATCGTTCCCGAGAAGAAATAAAGGAAGGAATCACCATGAAAAATAAAACCACCGCTTTCCTGGCCCTGGGCGTCATGCTCCTGGCCATGCTCGCCGCCCCGCTGGCGGCCCAGAAAAACCCCAAGGATCCGTTCGATTTTCCCAAGCTCAATCCGCTGAAGATCCCGCCGGTCACGCAGCGGACACTCAAGAACGGCATCCGCCTCTACCTGATCGAGGATCATCGCTTCCCGACCATCGACATGCGCGGCATGTTCTTCGCCTCATCGGCCTTCGAGCCCGCCGCCAAGGCGGGTCTGGCCGCCCTTACCGGCACGGTGCTGCGCACCGGCGGCACCGAGCGGCTTCCCGGGGACCGGATCGACCGCGAGCTGGAAACCATGGCCGCGACCATCGAGACCGGCATCGACAGCGAAAGCGGCTCGATCCATGTCTCCATGCTCAAGGAGAACCTGGACCAGGTGCTGCCGATCATGGCCGACATCCTGCGCCGGCCCGTGTTCGACCCGGAGAAGATCGAACTGGCCAAGATCGATGCCCGTACCGACATCTCCCGGCGCAACGACAACGTCGGCCAGATCGCCAACCGCGAGTTCGGCAAACTGATCTATGGCAGCCGGAGCCCCTATGCCCGCCAGGCCGAGTATGCCACCATCGACGCCATTGATCGCGATGACATCGTCGCTTTTTACAAGGATTATTTCCATCCCGACAACATGCGGCTTGCCGTCTGGGGCGATTTCAACACCCGGCAGATGATCCGCAAGATCGAGGCCGCGCTCGGAGACTGGCCGGCATCCGGCCTGAAACCGCCGGCTCTCCCCGAGGTCGACTACGAATTCCGCTCCACGGTCAATCACATCGAGAAAAGCGACGTCAACCAGTCCAACATCATGATCGGCCATATCGGCGGCCTGTTGTCGAGTCCCGATTACGCTGCGCTGTCGGTGATGAACCGAATCCTCTCCTTCGACCGCATGTTCAAGAAGGTCCGCACCGACGAGGGGCTGGCCTATTCGGTCTGGGGCGTTTACGGCGCCGGCTACAAGGTGCCGGGCGTCTTCTCCGCCGGCGCCCAGACCAAGTCCGGGGCGACGGTCAAGGCCATCGGCCTGATGCTGGACGAGATGCGGCGCATGCGCAGCCAGGAGGTCAGCGACGAGGAACTGCAGCGCGCCAAGGACCAGTTCATGAATTCCTACGTCTTCCAGTTCGACAGCCGGGCCAAGATCATCCGCACCATGCTCACCTATGCCTATTACGGCTATCCCCTCGACTACTCCGAGCAGATCTTCAGGAAGATCGAAACGGTGACCCAGGCCGACATCCAGGCCGCGGCGCAAAAATATCTGCGCCCCGACCAGGTCCAGATCCTGGTGGTGGGCAGGCAGGCGGACTTCGACAAGCCGCTCAGTGAGTTCGGTACGGTCAACACCATCGACATCGCCATCCCGGTCCCGGCGGGCGAAGCGGCCCCGGAGGCCACGACCGAATCGCTGGCCGAGGGCAGGGAACTCTTTGCCAAGGCCATCGCCGCGGCAGGTGACCCGCAGATGATCAAGGCGATCCGCAGCGTGCGCATGGAAAGCGATCTGACCCAGAGCACCCCCATGGGAGAGATGACCATGGCGGCCGAGGTCATTTCCGTCTATCCTGACAAGGTCCTGTTCGCCCTGGACACCCCCGGCGGCAGGATGAACATGGTGATCAACGGCGCCAAGGCCGTGATCAGGATGCCGCAGGGTTCCATGCC
>DCVB01000115.1:5292-7172 GCA_002327965.1 Candidatus Aminicenantes bacterium UBA2199
GGCATGTCCTATCAGACCCTGACCCAGGAAGGGCCCGGGACGGTCGAGGAGCGCGTCTCCGACTACCGCGACGTGGACGGCATCCGCATGCCTTTCAAGAGCGAAAGCTATGCCAAGGATAAAAAAACGTCCGCCCAGACGGTCAAAAAAATCGAGATCAACCCGGAGCTCGGCGACGACCTTTTCCAGATCGAGTAGTTTTGCTTTTGTTACCGGGCGGGGCGCCGGAAGGCGCCCCGCCTGAATGAGGTACCGGCATGAAGGAAACGCTGAAGGGACTGATCGGAAAGGACGTCGTCGTGGACACCCGCTCGCCCTGGATGTACATCGGCCGGCTGGAGTCGGTGCAGGCCGACAGCCTGCTGCTGCGCGATGTCGACGTGCATGACAGCGGCGAGACGCCGCTGCCCAAGGAACGCTACGTGCTCGCCGCGTGCGAGACGGGGATCAAGGCCAACCGCTGCTCGGTCTATGTCAGCCTGGACTACGTGGTCAGCGCCTCCCTGCTGTCCGAGGTCATCAAGTACTGACGCCGTGAAGCCCTGGTATCTCTACCTGGTGCGCTGCAGCGACGGCACGCTGTACACCGGCATCTCCAACGACGTGGAGCGGCGATTGGCCGCCCATGGCAGCGGGCGCGGGGCGCGCTACCTGCGGGGTCGCGCGCCGCTGCTCCTGGCCCGCAAGGTCCGTATTGGCAGCCGCAACGACGCCCTCAAGGTCGAACGCAGGGTCAAGCGCATGAGGCGCGAAAGGAAGGAGAAACTGGTGCAGGGCAGGATCAAATTGAAGGATCTTAAAAGAATTACTCGTTGATTAGTTGAAGGGTAGATGGGGCAACGGCTCGGACCGCGAACTTGAGCTTCCTTCCTAACCCTTCTACCCGTTTACCCTTCTACCCATCTACTGCTTCTCAGCCGCCGGAAGTCTGCGGAAAGGCGGTGTTCGAGTACAGGTATTCGACCTTCTCCTTGTGCTTCAGCTCCTGGTTGGCCATGGCATCCAGCATCTGCTTGACCTCGCCCTGGGGCTGCAGGGCGGCCAGCGACTTGTAGAAGTTGTAGGAGTTCCACTCGCGGTGGGCGGCGACCAGGTAGACCTCGCTGCTGTTCATGTTCTTTTTCGGATCGGGCTTTTCGGCATATTTCGCGATGTGGTAGTCGATGGGCGTGTCCATGCCCAGGGCGGTGAACTTCCTTTCCCCCTTCAAGTAGGCCTGGAGGAACTCCTTGTGGGCCAGCTCCTCGCCGGCTAGGAACTTCAGCGTTTCCCTGGCCAGGGCGTCCTCGACCAGGTCGTGCAGGCCGAGATAAAAGGCGCGGGCCTCCTCCTCGTTGCGGATGGCGGTCTCGATCAGGCTTTTCAGGCTTTGAGCTTCCATGACGTCTCCTCCTGGTGATTACTTTTACAAATTGAGCTGGGCGCTGAACATGACCTGGCTGGTCTTCGCCTTTTCGGACTGGACGTACGAGCTGGTGAAGTGGGCGTATTCCAGGCCGAAACTGACCCCGGAGCCGGCGGCGAGTTGCAGGCCGGCCAGGATCGTGCCGGTCTTTTTCAGCTCCCTGGCGGCGAGCTGCTCCTCGTCGGTCAGATCCTCGAAGGCGTAGCCGATCCAGCCGCTCCACTTGCCCCGGGTCAGCAGCAGCTCCGACCAGAAGGCCGTGACCTTCTTGGCGGCGAATTCCTGCCGGGCGCTGTCAACGAACAGGCCGGCGCGGCTGACCACGTAAGCCAGGTTGGCGCCTCTGAGCAGCTCGCCTTTCAGGGCCAGGTGCCTGCAGAGGGAGAGGTTCCAGTCCAGGCTGGCGCCGGCGGCGTCGACCTTGTTGCGAAAATCGACCCCGGCGATGCTGGCGTTCTCGCGGCCGTAGATCCCG
>DCVB01000088.1 GCA_002327965.1 Candidatus Aminicenantes bacterium UBA2199
TGCAATTGTGGTTGCAGCGGTAGGTAAGGTCGAGGCTCATGCCCAGGAGAACCCTGGGAAAAGAAGCAACGACTTTTCGGGCAACGCTTTCCCTGACTTTTTTCACTGGCTTTTTTGGGTAGGGTTTTGATGCGTCATCCAAGCCTTTGCTGAAAGCGCGAAATCCCTATATTCATTTGTTACCATAAAGGTAATAGTTTAGCAGAAAATCTGAGTTGTTTCAAACAAAAAACTTGCCGTGAGGGGGTAGGCATGACAAATTCGCTTGAGTTGTTCAATTTTCATCCCTCTTCTTACTTTTATCCCAATTATATGGTACTCATAAAAGATAGAATGTCTATCCAGAGGCATTTCATGGCTTGATTGAAAATGAAAGAATCCGAGAACCTGAACGGCATCCTGTTATCGGCGCCGGTGATCATGGATCTGATCGAGGCTGTCCACGAAAGGGGCGCTTCATTCAGGTTCCAGGCCCCGGGACACAGCATGGCGCCGGCGATCCGCGACGGCGACGTCATCACCGTCTTGCCCCTGCAGGGCCTCGTGCCGCGGCGCGGCGACGTGGTCGCCTTCCGCCACCCCGAGCGGCCGCAGCTGCTCGTCCACCGCGTCCTGCACACCCACCCCCAGGACAAGCGCTATTTCATCAAGGGGGACAACTGTCCGACGGCCGACGGCTGGGTCCCGGCGGAAAACGTCCTGGGGCTGATCACGAAGGTGGAACGCGACGGCAAAGATCGCTTCTGGCCCCATCACGCAAAACCATCTCCCCTGGCGAACGTGTATCTCGAGTTCTATCCCTTGTGGCCGCCCGTGCGCCGGTTGCTGGCCAAGACCTGGCGCCGGGTTCGACGCCTCGTCCTCCGGCGGCAACGGTCCTGACCCGCCCGAGCTTTGCTTTCCGGCACCGGATGTGATAAAAGAAGAGATGCAAGAATCATCCCTGGCCCATTTCATCAAAGTTGAACTCGACCAGAGCACCGAAGAGTGGCTCTCCTGGCGGCGCGGCGGCATCGGCGCCTCCGACGCCCCGGTGGTCATGGGCCTCTCCCCCTGGCAGACGGATAACGAGCTGCTGCTGCTCAAGACCGGGCAGCAGGCCGAGCGGCCGGCCAACGGCGCCATGGAGCGCGGCAAGCGGCTGGAGCCGGTGGCCCGGCTGGCCTATGTCAAACAAACCGGCATCGACGTGGCGCCGGTCTGCGTTCAGTCGCGCGAGCATCCCTGGATGCGGGCCAGCCTGGACGGCCTGAGCGCCGACGGCCGCCACGTGGTGGAGATCAAGTGCCCGGGCGAGAAGGACCATCGACTGGCCGCTTCCGGGAGCGTGCCAGAAAAATACTTCCCGCAATTGCAGCATATCCTGGCCGTCACCGGCCTGGCCGAGATCTTCTACTGGAGCTTCCGCTTCGAGCACACGGCGCTGCTGAAAGTGGAGCGCGACGATGCTTTCATCTCCGGGCTGCTCGAGAAAGAGATCGACTTCTGGACACGGGTCTGCGCGGTCACGGCCGGCCGCGCCGCGGCAGAAGCCGGATAGGATCCCACCCGGGCAAGCGGATTTATCCTCTCGCGGGCGAACCTTTTCCGGATGAAGTTCGTTTACTATTCTTCCATATCTTCCAGAGAGGTAACGCATGAAGATGAAAAAAGTGCTGATCGGCGGATTTCTTGCGCTGTTGGTCGTGTTGGCCCTGTTTTTTCTTTTCTCCTCCAAAAAAGATAAAAATGGCGGCCTGAAATTCGTGGCGGTGAAAAAGGGCGACATCTCCGAAAAGGCGCTGGCGGTGGGGACGATCGAACCGGAAAAGGAGATCAAGGTGAAATCGACCATTCCCGGCCTGGTCGAGGAAGTTTACTTCAAGATCGGTGACTGGGTCGACAAGGACAAGCCCCTTTTCAAGATATCCCCCAATCCCACCCCGCTGGAATATGTCGAAGCCCGGCGCAACATGGAGGTCGCCCAAGTGCTCATGGAAAAGATCCGCAACGAGCGGGACCGCACGGCGAAGATGTACAAGGCGCAGCTGGTCTCGGATTCGGAAATGGAGGAGACGGAGTCGCGCTTCAATGAGATTTCCCTGCGCTACAAGATCGCCCAGGAGCGCTTCGAACTGCTTGAAAAAGGGCGGATCCAGATGATCCATCGCTCGGTGGATTCCATCGTGAAATCGCCGATGTCGGGGATCGTCCTGCAGCAGAACGCGTTCGAGGGCGATGCCGTGGTGCCTTTGACCAATTTCCAGCCCGGCACGGAAATGTGTTCCATGGCCGACATGAGCTTGCTGCGCTTCAAGGGGAAGGTCGATGAGATCGATGTCGGCAAGCTGCTGCCGGGCATGATCGCCGACATCCAGGTCGGGGCGCTGCTCGACGCCAAGGTGACGGGCCGCCTGGAGCGCATCTATCCCAAGGCCGAGAAAGAAGGCAATGCCACCATGTTCGGTCTCGAGATCGCAATTATCGAAGCCGGGCAGGTCACCCTGCGCGCCGGCTATTCGGCCACGGCCTATCTCAAGATCAAGGACAAAAAAGACATCCTGATCATCCCTGAGCGCCTGATCACCTTCGAGAACGAAAAACGTTTCGTGGAAACGATGCGCGACGGCAACATCGAAAAGAAGGAGGTCCGGGTCGGGCTTTCCGACGGCTTGAACATCGAGATCGTTTCCGGGTTGCAGGCCGGCGAGCAGGTCGTGGAGCGGCCGCCCAGGGAGATCGAATGATCCCGGCCTTTTTCCGCAACCTGTTCCGCGACCTGCTGCGCCAGCCTTTGCGGACTTTCCTGACCCTTTCCGGGGTGACCTGGGGGACCTTCGCCGTGATCCTGCTGCTGGCCTTCGGTACCGGCATCGGCAAACAGCAGATGAAGCAATTCCGCGGTTTGGGCCAGGGCATCATCCTGGTGTTCCCCGGGCAGACCACCATGACCTACAACGGGCTGCCCAAGGGCCGGCGCATCCAGGTTACCCCCGATGAACTGGATCGGGTCAGGAAACGGGTACCCGGAGTCCAGGCCCTTTCACCGGAATTCATATCCAGCCGCAACATCCGTCATGGCCGCGAACAGCTGCTCAATACCGTTCGCGGCGTCGACGTGCCGTTCGAGCGCATCCGCAACACCATCCCGGCGCAAGGACGCTTCATCAATGAGACCGATGTGCGGCAGCACCGGCGCAATTGCTTTTTGGGCGCGACCATCGCCAAGAGTCTCTTCAAGGGCATCGAGCCGGTCGGGCAGCGGGTGATGATCGAGGGCGTGCCCTTCACCGTTGTCGGCGTGATGATCGAAAAGACCCAGAACAGCAATTACAACGGCATGCGCGACACGCATTGCGCTTTCATTCCCTGGACCACCTACATGACCCTGTATGGCGAGAAATATGTGCAGAATTTCATTGTCCAGCCGAGCGACCCGGCCTTGTCCAAGCAGACCATCGCCGCCCTGCGTAATTTCTTCGGCGGGCGGCTGGGCTTCAACCCCCTGGACAAGGATGCCTTGTTCGTTTGGGATTTTTCCGATTTCGAGCGGCAGTTCAACCTGTTCTTCACGGCATTCAATATATTTCTGGGGGTGATCGGATCGTTCACGCTGCTGGTGGGCGGCGTCGGCGTGGCCTCGATCATGCTGGTGGTGGTGGAGGAGCGGATACGGGAGATCGGCATCAAGCTGGCCGTCGGCGCCAAGCGTCGCGCCATCATGTGGCAGTTCTTCGCCGAAGCGAATTGCATCATCCTGATCGGCGGCGCCATCGGTTTTCTGCTGGCGGCGCTGCTGCTGACGCTGCTGCCGGCCGAGCAATTGGAGGAGTATATCGGCATCCCCAGGCTCAACCCCCTGGTCGGGATCGTCACCGTGCTCATCCTGCTGGCCATCGGGACCCTTTCGGGCCTGACCCCGGCGCGCCGGGCCGCCGCCACCGACCCGATCGTCGCCCTCAGGAAGTAACCATGCGCATGCAGCTCCTGCATCTGTTCTGGAATGAATTCCGCAAGCGCCGGAAAAAAACCAGCCTGATCACCTTCGCCATCGCCTGGGGGACGCTGTCGCTCCTGCTGCTGATGTCCTTCGGCCGCGGGCTGTCCAATGCCGCCGGCGTCAGCTTCAAGGGCTTGGGCAGCACCATGATCATGGTCACCCGGGGCCAGACCAGCAAGCCCTTCCAGGGGCTGCCGCGCGCCCGGCGCATCCACATCCACATGGAGGACCTGGAATTGCTCAAGCGGCAGATACCGGGCATCGCCATGATCTCTCCCGAGGCCAACAACCGCCATAACCTTTCCTATCGCGGCAAGGAGTCCAACCGCTCGGTCAATGGCGTGTACCCCTGTTTTGCCGAGATGCGTTCGCAGATTCCCGAAGCCGGCGGCCGGTTCATCAATGATTTGGACCAGGAAAAAGCCCGGCGCGTGGCTTTTATCGGCTGGAGCGTGGCCAGGGAACTCTTTGGCGATACCGATCCGGTCGGCAAGGAACTCCGCATCGAGCAGACACCATTCACCGTCATCGGGGTCATGAAGAAGAAACAGCAGAGTTCCATGTATCAGGGGCCCGATTCGGAAACGGTGTATATCCCCTTCTCCACCTTCTGCCAGATCGATTTTCAGCGTTTTCTGGACCGCATTCACATCCGTCCGGCCGACCCCGGGGATGCTTTGTTCATGGAGAACCAGGTGCGCCGCGTCCTGGGGCGCAAGTACCGCTTCGCCGATGACGACGCCAATGCCGTGAACTTCTGGAACACGATCCGCGATTACGAGACCGGGGCCAAGATATTCAAGGGCATTGAAATGTTTCTGAGCGTCATCGGTGCCCTGACCTTGCTCATCGGCGCCGTGGGCGTGACCAACCTGATGTATGCCGTGGTCAAGGAGCGCACCCGCGAAATTGGCATCAAGATGGCGCTGGGGGCCCGGCGGCGCCACATCGTCATGCAGTTCTTCCTGGAGACCTTCGCCATTTTCTTCAAGGGGACGCTGTGGGGAACCCTGATCGCGTTCAATATCGTCAGCCTGGTGAACCTGATTCCCGTCGGCTATGAGGATTTCGGCATCAAGGCCTATTTGCTGCGGCCGATATTTTCGCTCGACATCCTGATCGTCTTCCTGGTGGTCCTTTTTGTCCTGGTTTTCATTTCCGGCATTTTCCCGGCCTTGCGCGCCTCGCGGCAAAACCCGATCGAGGCCCTGCGCTATGAATAGAACCCGAGGTGGATCATGATCGAATTTCGCAATATCTCGAAAGTGTACAAAATGGGCGAGGTCGAATTTGTCGCTCTCCAGGGCGTCTTCATCACCGTTCGCAAGGGAGAATTCCTTTCCATCATGGGGCCTTCCGGTTCCGGCAAATCGACCCTGATGAACATTATCGGCTGTCTCGATACCCCGACCGCGGGCTTCTATTATCTCGAGGGGGAAAATGTGGCCGGGCTGACTTTCGATCAGTTGTCGACGATCCGCAATCGCAAGGTCGGTTTTGTCTTCCAGAACTTCAACCTGCTGCCTTACGCCACGGCTTATGAAAACATCGAATTGCCGATGTTGTTCAACGGCAAGAAAGGCGGCGAGCGCAGGCAGCGGGTCAACGAGTTGCTGGAAATGGTGGGCTTGTCACCCTGGGCCCGGCACCGGCCGACCGAAATGTCGGGGGGACAGCAGCAGCGGGTGGCCATCGCCCGGGCCCTGGCCATGGATCCGCCGATCATCCTGGCCGATGAGCCGACCGGCAATCTCGATTCCAAAAGCGGTCATGAGATCATGGAGATCTTTTCCCAACTCTGGAAGGGCGGCCGGACCATTCTCATGGTGACCCACGATCCGGCCATCGCCGCCTTTTCCCAACGCACGATTCGCCTGCTGGACGGCGCCGTCCAGCAGGATGGCGCCGCTACCTGACAACGGGCTTCGCCCGCCGGGTTTCCCCGAATACCCGTCAGCTCTGGGTCGTGCGCTCCAGGCGCTTCATGATCGAGAAGATGAACATGGCCGAGAGCAGGCAGCAGATAACGAAGATGGCCCACAGCTGCCACAGCTCGATCTTGTCCCAGAAATAGCCGCCGACGAACAGCAGCTTGTTGCCGGTGGCGGTGGCCAGCAGCCAGCCGCCCTGCATCAGCCCCTGGAAGCGGACCGGCGACACCTTGGAGACGAACGACAGGCCCATGGGGCTGAGGAACAGCTCGGCGATGGTCAGGATCAGGTAGCTGCTGATCAGCCAGGAAGGGGAGACGCGGCCCCACTCGGTCATGCTGGCCGAGGCGACCAGCTTGGGCGCCGCCAGGTGCAGCGAGCCGACCAGCATGATGACGAAGCCGACGGCGGCGATGACCATGCCGATGCCGATCTTGCGCGGGGTCGACGGCTCCTGGTTGCGCTTGCGCAGCCAGGCGAAGATGCCCATCACCGGGAAGGTGAGGGCCACGATGAACAGCGGGTTGAACTGCTGGAAGATCTCGGGGGCGATGGGGTTGGAGGGGAGATAGCCGTTGTAGAGGTAATAGACTAGGGCGCCGAGCCCTGCAAACATGGCCAGTCCGATGGTCCGGTGCAGGGGCTTTTTCTTGAAAAACAGCAGGTACAGTCCGGCGAGGCAGCCGATGAAGGCCAGCATGGAGTTGAGGTTGAAGAAGATGTTGAAGGCCGGGCCGACCTCCTTGACCGTGTAGTCGCGGGCGAACCAGGTCTGGGTCAGGCCGTTCTGGTGGAACGACATCCAGAAGAAGATGACCACGATGAAGACCAGCACCAGGGCGACCACGCGCGGCTTTTCTTCCTTGACCGAGGTGGTGAAGATGAAGGCGATGAAGCCGAGGAACAGGCCTATGGCCATGCCCAGGGCGAATTGGTGGAAGACGAAGTGGAACAAGGCCGCGGTGGCCGCGATGAAAGCCAGGCCGATGGCCAGGCTGGGCAGGTTGGCGATCGGGCGCTCGCCCGTCTCCCCCGCGCTATTCTTGGCGGCCTTGACCTTGTTGGGCAGGTGCTTGTTGAAGATCACGTAGACGACCAGCGAGATGATCATGGCCACGGCGGCCAGGGCGAAGGCGTAGTTGTAGCCGCGGGCGAAGGCGCTGACGTAGCTCGCGGCGAACTCCTTCAGCTGGGCGGCGCCGGCGACCGTGGCGTTCGACACCTTTGAGGCCAGGTTCTCCAGGCCGGAGATCGCGGCCGGGTCGCTCATTCGGCCGTCCAGAAAGGCGTGGCACATGGCCGGCAGGCTGCCGTCGTGGGCGAAGCCCTGGGTCTTGAGGAACCAGTCGCGGATGGCGGTGGCGGCATGAGGGGCGAAGAAGGCGCCGACGTTGATGCCCATGTAGAAGATCATGAAGGCGGTGTCGCGCATCTTGGAGTATTTGGGGTCGTCGTACAGCTGGCCGACCACAGCCTGCAGGTTGCCCTTGAACAGACCGTTGCCGAAGGCGATGACGAACAGGCCGATCAGGGTGACGATCAGCGGCATGCCCGGCACGGCCAGGACCGCGTAGCCGGCGAACATGACGACGATGCCGAAGAAGATGACCAGCTTGTACTTGCTGGTGCTGTCGGCCAGGATGCCGCCGAACAGCGCCAGGGCGTAGATGGCGTAATAGAACCAGCTGTAATAGCCGCTGGCCGCCTCGGCGCTGAGGTTGTACTTGGCCTGCAGGAACAGGACCAGGATGGCCATCATGGTGTAGAAACCGAAACGCTCGCCCATGTTGGCGAAGAAGGCGACAAACAGCCCCTTGGGGTGATTCTTGAACATAGGCGGAACCTCCAGGTTTGATTTCCGGCCTTGAAAAAAACATCATACCCAAGCGGCGTTCATTTTTCAATAGCGGCGTGCTAGAATCGGGATGAAGCCGGGGCCGGCGCCCGGCCGGGAGGGACCATGACGCGGTTTTCTTTCCAGGAAATGCGGGCCAATGCCGGGATCGGCTCCGCCGGGCGGGAACCCTCGGCCCGCAGGCGCTTCCTGTTCCGTTTCACCCTTTTCGGCGTCGCCGCCAGCATCGCCCTGCTCTACCAGGCCATGCGCCCGATCATGCGCCTGGGCGGCATGGTCGCCTCGGGCGGACCCTACGCCATCGAGCACCCGGCGCCCAACTGGGTTTGGATCATGCCCGTGGCCATCCTCTTCGGCATGGCCTGCTTTTTCGTCAACATGGGCTGCGGCGCCCCCGACGGCGTCAACCTGATGCCCCTGGCCTGGCCGGGGCTTTTCCTGTCATTGGGCTGGAATTTCCTGGAGTTCGCCTTCGCGCCGCCCGGCGGCGGCTTCGCCTGGGCATGGCTGGTCTGCGGCGTGCTGTTCGTCCTGATGGGCGGGCTGCCCCTGCTCCTGGTACTCAGGGTGGCGCCGGCAAAGGTCAGGGCTCAGTTGCGCAGCGAAACGGGGATGAAGCCGTATGCCGTGCAATGGCTTCTGGTCGCCGCCGGGATCATCGCCGCCATCTATGTTTTCCGCGGCGTCGCTGGGACGGGATCATGAAAGGCGCGGAAGCACGTGGCCGTTCTTCTCTGCGCTCCCTGCCCAACATCGGCCGGGTGACCGAAGATAAATTGAAGCGGATCGGCATCTCCAGCCGTGAGGAATTCCTGCGCCGCGACCCCTATGAGGTGTTCGACGAGTTGCGGCGCCGGGTCGACCCCACCTTTTGCCGTTGCGCCCTGGCCCTGATCGTCGGTGCCCAGCTCGGACTGCCCTGGCACCAGGTCACCAAAGCCTCGGCGCGCGAGTACGAGAAGCGCCACCCCGATCACGTGTGGGGCAAGTGCTAGGTGAGACACGACGCAAGGCGTTAGGCGAAGTATAAAAGCCAATCTTGGTGACGCGTAACGCGATGGACGTTATGCGTGATGCGTGATGCGAAAGAACAAGAACTTGATATTCGTGACGCGTAACGCGTAACGCGTGACATGTGAAGAATTGAATTCCAAGCACCAATTACCAAATCCCCTGGTGGGGACTTTGACCCAAACCAAGAGAATTCTTTGCAAGGGGCTTTCGTTTTGGAAATTGGAATTTGGAATTTGTTATTTATTTGGAATTTGGTGCTTGGGATTTGGAATTTAGGTCTTCGTATTGCTTTTCCTGACCGTCAACCGTAAACCGTCTACCGTAAACCGATTGCAATTACCAGCAACGGTATTTATCGTTATGCGTGATGCGAAAGAACAAGAGCCTGGTCTTCGTGACGCGTAACGCGTGACAAGTGACAAGTGAAATGAGAAGAATAAAATTCCAAATCCCAAGCACCAAATCACAAACAAATTCCAAGCACCAATGACCCAATCCCCTGACGGGGACTTTGACCAAAACAAAGAGAAGAACCTGACAGTGTCTTCGTTTGGGTTATTGGAATTTGGAATTTGTTATTTATTTGGAATTTGGTGCTTGGGATTTGGAATTTAAGTCCTAATATTGCCTTTTCTGACCGTCAACCGTTTACCGATTACTTTCATTTCCTGCTGGCACTGACACTGTCACTGGATTGTGGGAAAAGGACCGGCCGGGCCGGTCCTTGTGCTCGCTGATCCGCTGGTCGCT
>DCVB01000018.1 GCA_002327965.1 Candidatus Aminicenantes bacterium UBA2199
CCGCCGCGCTGCGACGTGAAGGCGATCTCGCGGCCGTTCGGGCTCCAGCAGGGGGAGGTGTCGATGGCCGGGTTGAAGGTCAGCCGCTTTTCCTGCCCCGTTTTCATGTCCTTCAGGTAGATCTCGGCATTGCCGTGCTTGGTGGAGGTATAGACGATGCGGTCGCCCACGGGGGACCAGTCGGCGGCGTAGTTGCTGCCGCCGCTGGAGAGCAGCTCGGTCTTTCCCGAATAGATATGGAACATGAACAGCTCGGGGCTGAGGTTGCGGTAGGAGGTGTAGAGGATCTTCTCGTTGTCGGCGCTCCAGGACGGCAGCATGTCCAGGGCGCTGCTGAAGGTGATGCGCGTCGGGCGCTGGCCGTCGTAGTCCATGATGTACACGTCGCGGTCGTTGCCCGATTCGGAGATGTAGGCGATCTTGGAGGTGAACAGGGGCCGCTCGCCGAAATGCTTCAGCATCTCATCGGCGGCACGGTGGGCGATCAGGCGGGCCAGGTCTTTCTTGCCTCCGAAGTTGCGGCCGAAAATGAAGCGCTCGCCGGTCACCTCGTACACCTTGAAGGAAAAGATCACCCGGTCGTCGGCGGTGAGTTCCAGCTGCCCGGAAATCAGGATGTTGGCCTGGATGGAGGCCCAGTCCTTGAAGCGGATGGCGTTGGGCTTGAAGGCGGGGATGTACGCGTAATGGTCGCGCGGCACCATCTTGAAGATGCGCGAGAACTCAAGGTCCTGCCACAGGGTGTCGTAGACGGCGGCGGCCGTTTCGCTTTTCTGCGCCTCCGGATTGAGCTGGAACGCCGGCATGGCCACCGGGACCATGGGCATGCCCTCGCGGATGCGGATGGTGATCTCTTCCTGGCCGCGCAGCGGCAGGAAAGCCAGGATGACCAGCAGGAACAGGACGGTTCGGCGCAGTTTCATTATTTCTCCCATTCGAATTCAAAGTGCACGACCAGGTATTGCGAGGCGAAATCGTTGGGCAGAGGGGCGAAAGGAGCGGCATTCTCGATGGCGCGGCGAGCCGAAAGGTCGAGGGAATCGATGCCGCTGGAACGCTCCACCCGCAGGTCGCTGACGCGGCCGTCGCGGCGGATGATGAAATGGACGCCGGTGACGTATTTGCCGCGCAGCCCGGGCGCGACCAGGGAATTGTACCAGGAGGCCGAGATGCGGTTGCGCAGCAGGTCGATGTAATAGGCGTGGGGGAAATAGCCGCCGCCCCCGCCGGGACCGCCGGGACCGCCGCCGCTGCCGTCGCCCGAACCGCCGCCGCTGGAGATGCCGGTCTTCAAGCCCGTGGCCGGGGTCCCGGGCACAATGGGCTGCTCGTGGGGGACGGCCGGCTGCTTGCGCACGACCGAGATCATCTTTTCCTCCTCGACTTTCTTCCGGCTTTCCCGGTCCGGGTAGCGCAGCGGCGACTTGAATTCCTTTTCCACGGTGAGGTTCTTCACGCCGCCGCCCTTTTCCTCGATCAGGGCTGCATCCCCCCCTGCCGCGGAACCGCCAGCGACGGGTGGCGCGGCGTTCCCGCCGCCGCCTCTGCCCCCGCCCCCGCCCCCGCCCCCGCCGCCCAGGTTGACCAGGTCGACGTAGTAGGTCATCTCGCCGCTGCCTTTCCTGGCCGGTTGAACGATGATGATGGCGGCCAGCGAGGCGTGCAGGGCGACCGACAGCAGCAGCGTGGTCTTGAACTTCATCGTCGCGACTTCTGTTCCACGATCATGCCCACGGTGTCCACCCCGGCCAGCTTGATGATGTCCATGACTTCGATGATATAGCCGTAGGACAGGCTCTTGTCGGCCTTCAGGAAGACCACTTTCTTGTCGCTGCCGAGGAAATGGCTTTTCAGCCGCGATTCCAGGAAGTAGAGGTTGACGATCTGGTCGTTCATGTAGACGTAGCGGTCCTTGGTCAGGGTCAGGACCAGCCCGCCGGAGCTCGGGTTGCTGCGCGTCTCGGCGGATGGCAGTTTGACCGTGATCCCGGTCTGCATCATCGGTGCCGTGACCATGAAGATGATCAGCAGCACGAGCATGACGTCGACCAGCGGCGTGATGTTGATCTCGGCCAGGTTGCCGTGAAGGCGGTGCATGCGGTGCCGGGGCTGGACGACCATCAGCGCAGCTTCTCGCTCAAGTTCAGGAACTCGAGGATGAAGTCTTCCATGATGGAAATGAGCACCTTGAGCTTGTTCAGCAGCAGGTTGTAGAAAATGACGGCCGGAATGGCGGCGAACAGCCCCAAGGCGGTGGCGATCAGGGCCTCGGCGATGCCCGGGGCGACGGTGGCCAGGTTGGCGTTCATCTGGATGCCGATCTGCTGGAAGGAGGTCATGATGCCCCAGACGGTCCCGAACAGGCCGATGAACGGGGTGGCCGAAGCGCAGGTGGCCAGGAAGCCGTTCAGGCGCTCTAAGCGGGTGATTTCCTGGTTGGATGCGCGCAGCAGGGCCCGGTGCAGGCTATCCAGGTCGATCTTGTCCAGCTGCTGGCCGCTGGCGGTCTGCTGGGAGATCTCACGGTAGCCGAAACGGAAGATCTCCCCCAGGGGGTTGTTGGCGTAAAGCCCCTTGGCGTTGTGGATCTCGCTGAAATTCTTGTTTTTCTTGAAAAAATCGAGGAACTTAAGGCTGTTCTTGCGGGCGCGGGAATACTCCATGAGCTTGAAGATGATGATCGCCCAGGAAATGATGGAAAAGGAGAGCAGCAGCAGCAGGACCAGTTTGACCACCAGGGAGGCGTTCTGGATCAGGTAGACGAAATCGCCGTTGCTGTTGACGGGGGTGACCGCGAATAATAGGTGTTTCATTGCCTCATTTTTATCACATTTTTCAGCATTTTTCAACCTGAAAACCGTTGCGGGGGAGGGACGCGCAATGAAATGGGCATGCGGACGGATGGTTGCAGTCAATGGGGCTCTTTTCTCGTCCGCACGGCCGCGATTTGCTTTTTCCACCGGAAAATTATACAATCCCTTCTGCAGGTGAAGCGATGAAAACCAAGATCAAGGACCTGATCAAATTGCGCGAGGAGAAGGATGCGGCGGGCGGCCTGGACAAGCTCGCCCAGCGCCGGGCTCGCGGCCTGATGACGGCCCGCGACCGTATCGAGTACCTGTTCGATCCCGACACTTTCGTGGAGCTGCAGGGCTACGTCTCCCATCACTCGGGCAATTTCGGCCTGGACAAGAAAAAATTCCTGGGCGACGGCGTTATCACCGGTTTCGGCAAGGTCAACGACCGGGTCGTCTATGTCTTTTCCCAGGATTTCACCGTTCTCGGGGGCTCGCTGGGCGAGATGCATGCCCGGAAGATCGTCAATATCCAGGATCTGGCGCTGAAAGCGGGTGCCCCGGTGGTCGGCATCAACGATTCGGGCGGTGCCCGCATCCAGGAGGGGATCAACAGCCTCGCCGGCTATGGCGATATCTTTTTCCGCAATACCATCGCCTCGGGCGTCATTCCCCAGATCTCGGTGATCATGGGGCCCTGCGCCGGAGGGGCTGTCTATTCGCCGGGCATCACCGACTTCGTCTTTATGGTCGACAAGTCCAGCTACATGTTCGTCACCGGCCCCGAGGTCATCAAGGCTGTCAACAAGGAGGAGGTGACCTTCGAGGNNGCGCCGAGAGCCACGCCACCATCTCCGGGGTGGCCCATTTCGTCGGCCGCGACGAGAAGGACACCTTGGACATGGTCAAGGAGCTGCTCGGCTACCTGCCCGCCTCCAACCTGGAGCCGCCGCCGGATGTGGAGGGCAGCGACCCCTTCGACCGCATGGACGACCGGCTGAACGAGATCGTTCCGGTCAACCCCAACAAGCCCTATGACGTCAAGGAGCTGATCTTGGCCGTGGTCGACCACCGGAAGTTCCTCGAGGTCCACAAGGGTTACGCCCAGAACCTGGTGGTCGGCTTCGCCCGTTTGGGCGGGCGCTCGGTCGGCATCATCGCCAACAACCCGGCGATCTTCGCCGGCACGCTTGACGTGCAGGCCTCGATGAAAGGGGCGCGCTTCATCCGCTTTTGCGATGCCTTCAACATCCCGCTGGTCAGCTTCGTCGACGTCCCCGGCTTCCTGCCCGGCCGCGACCAGGAGCAGCTGGGCATCATCAAGCACGGGGCCAAGATGCTCTTCGCCTATTCCGAGGCCACGGTGCCCAAGTTGACGGTCATCACCCGCAAGGCCTACGGCGGGGCGTACATCGTCATGAGCTCCAAGCACCTGGGCGCCGACGTGGTCTGCGCCTGGCCGACGGCCGAGATCGCGGTCATGGGCCCGCAGGGGGCGATCAACATCATTTTCAAGAAGGACATCTCCGAGGCCGTCGAGCCGGAGACGGTGCGCGAGCGGCTGATCACCGAGTACAAGGAAAAGTTCGCCAACCCCAAGGAGCCCGCCGCCTACGGGTACGTCGACGAGATCATCCTGCCGGTGGAGACCCGCCCCTTCCTGATCAAGAACCTGGAAGCCCTGGCCAACAAGACGCAGAAGCTGCCCCCAAAGAAACACGGCAACATCCCCCTCTAAGGTGAGGACATGAAAGAGAAGGTCCTGATCCCCACCCGGGGCGTCATCGCCCTGGACATCATCAACTCGCTCAACAGCATGGGCATGGAGACGATCCTGATGCACTCGCCGGAGGATGCGCTCTCCCTGCCCGTCAAGCTGGCCGATCGCAGCTTCAAGTTCTATTCCTCGCGCCTTGAGGACAGCTACCTGGACGCCGAGGCCATCCTGGAAAAGGCGCGTGAGGTCAAGGCCGGCTACATCCACCCCGGCTACGGCTTCCTGGCCGAGAGCCCGGAATTTGCCCGCGGCTGCCGCGAGAACGGCATCCGCTTCATCGGCCCCGAGTCCGGCGTGCTGGCCGCGGTGGAGGACAAGCGCCGGCTGCGGCAGACGGCCGCAGCCATCGGGCTGCCGGTGCTAAAGCACTCCGAGATGCTGCGCAGCCCCCTCGACTGCGAGGCCTGCGACGAGGGCTTCACCTACCCGCTGATCATCAAGCCGCTCAAGGGCTCGGGCGGGCGGGGCATCCGCGTCGCCGATTACCGGCGCGAAGCCCAGGAGCAGGTGGCCAACCTGCTCAAACGCGAAGACAACGCCCGCAACGGCGTCTTTTTCGAGGAGTTCCGGCCGTATGCCCACCATATCGAGATCCCCTTCTTCCGCGATGCAAAAGACAACATCCTGTTCCTGCCCGAGATCGAGTCGTCGATCCAGCGCCGCTTCCAGAAGATCTTCCAGGAATCGCCCTCGCCCAACGTCGACGAGCGGCTGCGCGCCTGCCTCTACGAGCGCTCGCAGGCGCTGCTCAGGAAGATCGATTACGTGGGGCTCGGCTACGTCGAGTTCCTCGTCGAGAACAACGAGTGCGTCTTTTCCGAGATCAACCCCACTTTCCAGATCAACACCCTGATCTCCGAAGTGCACTTGAGCTCCAACTTCCTGAAGAAGCAGGTGGTGATCTCCCGCGGCGAGCTGCTGCACGACGTGAGCGGCGTCCGCATCGTCAAGCCCAAGCACCACGTGCTCCTGGTCTCGCTGATGGCCGAGGACCCCTACAGCAACTTCCTGCCCTCCAGCGGCCAGATCAGCCACTTCTTCCACTACTCGACCATCCGCAACGTCTTCAAAACCACCATCTACACCGGGGCGCGCGTGACGCCGATGTACGACCCCTTTATCGGCAAGATCCTCACTTATGCCGTCGAACGTCCCAACGCCATCAACGACATGCGCAGCTTCCTGGACAACATCATCATCCGCGGCATCCGCACCAACCTGGTCTTCCTCAAGCACCTGCTGCAATGCGAGAGCCTGCGCCAGGGCGACACCATCGTCGATTTCCTGAACCTGAAGTTCGACTTCACCAAGCTGAAGAATTCCGAGGAGGAGGCGGTCATCGCCGCGGCGCTGCTGGCGGCCGATTTCCATCTCGACAACCGCCGCAAGAACTACAAGGCCAAGCTCGAGAAGATGAAGCAGCCGGGGTTCCTCAAGCGGCTCTTCAGCCCCTATTGAGGTGAACCATGAAGTACAAGTTCATGCTGGACAAAAAGGTCGTCGAGGCCGAGATCGCCAACAGCGCCACCTTCCATTCGCCCACCGAGATCAAGATCGACAAGAACAAGCTCGAGATCCTGATCGGCGAGATCAAGGACGACGAGGTGCTCTCGTTCTTCGTCGACAACAAGCTGCACCAGGTCGAATTCATTCGTGACGAGAACGGTTATCCTCAGGGCATTTACGTCGACGAGGAACTCTACTCGGCATCGCTGCTCAAGATCGACAGCCTGTTCTACTACAAGGAGAAGCCGGTCAGCGCCTCCAAGTCGGGCACGGTGCGCAGCTTCATCCCCGGCTGCATCCGCAAGATCTACTTCCGCGCCCAGGACCGGGTCGAGGAGAACGACATCGTCCTCATCCACGAGGCCATGAAGATGGAAAACGAGATCCGTGCCCCCAAGTCGGGGGTGATCAAGTTCATGGGCGTCCAGGAAGGGGACAACATCCTGGCCAACCACCTGCTGTTCGAGATCGAGTAATCCCGCCCATCTTCTCCCGTTCCCCGGCGCTTCTTTCCAATCGGGCGCCCCTCTGGTAGAATCGATGCGACCGGATCGCGATATCTGCGGAGGGCGGCATGAACGACATGGTTTCCGGATTGATCGTGGCGGCGGTCACGGCCGTCGCGGTGGCGGCCATATTCTTCTGGACAGGCCGGGTGAAAAACAGGAAGATCGAGGCGTTGCGCTCCTTATGCATCCAGCGCGGCTGGAACTACGAGCGCGTTAGCGGCTCCCGGCATCACGGCCACCGCATCACGGGCGACGGCTGGGTGTTCGAGGCCATCTCCCGCTCCGGCGGCCGCGAGACGGCCCCCGGCTCGTCTGACTGGGCCCATTCCTCCCAGTGGCGCGCCGTCGGCGAGGACCCCGGGCGCGGCACGTTCATGCTGGGCAGCCGCCTGGGCGGGATGCTCGATCTCTCCAGGATGCCGCCGCAGCTCCTTATCCGGTACCTGGGCGATGAGATCGCCGGGCTGCGGCCCTTTGCCGCCGGCGAGCGGCTGGATGCGCGCTATGTCCTGTTCGCCGGCGAGAAGCCGCCGGCGCTGGGCTTCCTGGAGGCGCGCAGCGAGGATCTCCTGCTGGCCTGGCCCGGGAAGCGTCCCATCGTCGTCCGCTCTTCGCCGGCCCGGCTTTCCCTGACGGCGCTGAACCAGCGCCTGGAGGAACCGCAGGCGGTCGCCGCTTTCATCGAGCTGGGGCAGAGCCTGGCGGCGCGCTAGGGGAGAGGAGGAGGGGAATGGCGAAAATCAAGGGAAAAAACGGCTGCCTGCCCGAGGGCTACCGCCCCGCATGCGCGATCCGGCCGCAGTCGGGCGAGCGTCTCTATTATCTCGGGCTGGGGTCGAACCTGGGCGACCGCCGGGCACATCTCGACCGCGCCCTCTCTTTCCTAGCCGGGCTGGGGCACCTGCTGAAGCGCTCCTCGATCTACGAGACCTCGCCCGTGGGCATGCCCGGATCCGCCCCGTTCCTGAACATGGTGGCGACCCTGGCCACTGCCCTGGAACCCCTCGACCTGCTCCGGGAGTGCAAGACCTACGAGGCTGGCCAGGGGCGCGCCCTGGCGGATTCCCATTTGCGCGACCGGGTGATCGACATCGACATCCTGCTGGCGGGGAGCATGGTCATGAGCACTCCGGAACTGACCCTGCCGCATCCGCGCCTGGCCGAGCGCGGCTTCGTCCTGGTGCCGTTGTTCGAGATCGCCCCCAAGCTGCTGCATCCGGTCGAAAAGGTCACCGTGGCGCGCCTCCTCGCGAGGCTGAAAGGCGGGGAGACGATCACGCGCCTGGACTAGAACCGCCGCCGGCCTGGAACCTTTCCCGGCGCTGGATATGAGACTTGTTCCCCAGGGTCAGGCTCTCGACCGGGTTTCCCGTCTCTTAGTTGCCGGGGGTGATGTAGAGGTAGCGCTTGACCTTGTTGGTCGGCGTCTTCTCGAACGGCTCGGGGTGCTCGATGATCTTCGCGATCTGCGAAAAGGCGGGCAACTGGGCGTTGATGCGCTGGCGCGCCTGCTCCAGGGTCTCCGCGGTCAGCCGGGTCGCCTCGCTGGCGTCCAGCTTGCTGCGCTCGAACTCGCGGTCCAGCACGTCGTAGTCCAGGTAGGCCTTGACCTGCAGTTTGCCGCCTTCCTCGAAGACCACCGCTTCCTGGAAGTAGGGCTCCTGGAGGATCTTCTGCTCGATGGCCTCGGGGTAGATGTTCTCGCCCGAGGGGCCGATGATGACGTTCTTGCTGCGCCCCTTGATGAACAGGTAGCCCTCCTCGTCGAAATAGCCCAGGTCGCCCGTCCGCAGCCAGCCGTCGGGAAGGAAGATCTCGGCGCTGGCGTCGGGATTCTTGTAGTAGCCGCCCATGACGATGGGGCCCTTGACGACGATCTCGCCGACACCGCTGGCGGGGTCGGGTTCGTGGATCTTCATCTCGATGCCCGGGATGGGCTTGCCGCAGGAGCCGACCTTGACCCGGCCGAAGGGGTTGATGGTCATGATCGGCGCCGTCTCGGTCATGCCGTAGCCGGTGGAGTAGCTGATGCCGGCATCGCGCAGGAACACCTCCACGTCCTCGTTCAGCGAGGCGCCGCCGAACATGAAGAAGCGCAGCTTGTCGCCGAAGGACTTGACCAGCTTGCGCCCGGCCACCTGGTGCAGTTTCCTGCGGAAAAAAACGAGGGGGTAGAGCTTGTTGATGACCCGCTTGCCCTGGATCTGGGGCAGGATCTTCTTGCGGAAGATCTTGTCGATGACCAGGGGCACGGTGAGCACCGCCGTCGGCTTGACCGTTTCCATGGCCGCCAGCAGCTTCTGCGGCGTGGGCAGGCCGCTCATGTAATAGATGCTGGCGCCGATGGCGATGGGACAGAGCATGCCGCCGGTGGCCTCGAAGGTGTGGGCCAGCGGCAGGATGGAGAGAAAACGGTCGTTGGAGTTGATGGGGAAGCGCTCGATGCCGTTGACCACGTCGAACACGATGTTGCGGTGGCTGAGCATGACCCCCTTGGAATGGCCGGTCGTGCCTGAGGTGTAGATGATCACCGCCAGGTCGTCGGGCTCCACTTCGGGGAAGCGCAGCTGGGTATCGCCGTCGGGGACGCTCCGCTGCCGGCTGCGCTTGAACAGGCTCAGGGTCTTTTCGATCAGCCCCGGGCGATGCTTCTGCCGGTCCTCGTAGGTGAAGTTTTCCAGGTCGCAGACGAACTTCAGCGCCTCGTCGTCCAGCCCCTCGAGCTTCGGGCGCTGCCTGGCCTCGATGAAGATGCCCTGCGACTCCGAGTTGCGCAGGATGTGGCGGGTATCGGTCTCGGGAAAGCCGGTCAGGATGGGGACGGCCACGGCGCCCATCGAGGTAACGGCCAGGTAGGCGATCACCCAGTTGGGGCAGTTCTCGCCCATGATGGCCACGCGGTCGCCCTTCTGGATGCCGCGCGCGGCCAGGGAGCCGGCGGCCTCCTGGATCTGCTGCTTCAGCTGCAGGTAGACGATGGGCTGTTCCCCGACCGAGGCGATCGACGGCAGGCTGCCGTATTGGTCGAAGGTCCTTTCCAGAAGGCACTTGACGGTCAATTGCTCGAGTTCGACAATCATGGGCGTCTCCTTGCTCTATGCCTTGGAATAGTAGTGAATGGGAAGCGGAATGTCAATGGAAGAGGGTGTAGGGCAGACGGCGGACGGCAAGAGTAGGATGGGGAAAAGCGCATTAAAGGAGAAAGGCAAGAGGGAATAAGGTGAAAGTAAGAGAAGAGCAAGAGAAATTACAGCGATTGGAGAAACAAAGGCAAACGACAAAAGGAAAAAGGCAAAAGGAAAAAAGCAATGGGCGCAAGACAGGTGACTGGAAGCCCGGAAGCGAAAGGGACATCTGTTTTCCGCAGGCGTGAAAAAAGAGAAAGTTGTTTTGCCGTGCAAGTAAGGGCATAATTGTTTTAGAAAATCCATTCTTTTGTGCGGCCCGGACATGAAGGCTTCAGGCCGCCGAAGGAGAGAGGAATGAAGAAACAAATCTGGATCTTCCTGATCATTGCCGGTATCCTCCTGATCCCCTTTGTCTGGGGACAAGTGCAGCCGCTGCAGAAGGAAACCCAACTTTCAGCCCCTGCCCTCACCCAGTTGAATCGTGACGTCATCGAGTTGCACCGTGAAGTCGCTCGCCTGAAGGCCGAAGTCGACCGCCTGACCAAGCACATTCTGGTCGGCGATTCCCACGTGCGCATTGAGTCGCAGGACATCCACCTGATCGGCCGGATCCATCTGGGCAAGGGGAGCAGCAGCGTGAGCGTTTTTGGCACGACTGTTTTCCATCGCCCGGTGCACTTCAACGATAAAATTCACGGGCTTCATCATGCGGAGGACAAGTAAGCTGGATCGTAGCGCTTGATTTGCCGGCGGCGATGATGTATAAGTTTGTCCACGACGAGGAGCGCTCTGCCCGCAATCCCGCACAGGGGTATGCGGGTTCGCCCGCCCGAGCCGCGAAGGAGGAAGCCATGAAACGGAAAATAGGTCTTGCTTTCATCTGCCTGGTCCTGGCCGCGCCGATGCTTTTCTCGGCCGGACCGGTCCTGGAAGGGAAACTGCTGTTCGGCATCGGCCATTTCGGGGCCCGCTATCTCTACCACGCCTACCTGACCATCGGCCTGGTGACCGATGCCTGGGCCGGCAATGCCAAATCGCCGGAGGATACCAAGCAGATCGTCCAGCACACGGCGGTTTTCCTGAAAGCTTCGATCCAGTATTTCAACGAGCTGAAGGATTTCGCCCTTTCAGCCGAAGACCGCCAGTACATCCTGGACATGAATTCGGCGTGCCGCGACCTGCTGGGCCAGGCGGAATCGTTCCTGAAATACGTCGAAAAGCGCCAGGACGGAGACCGGCAGGCGTTCAGCCGCTACCGCGAAAGCGCCTGGGCGAAGATCGCCAAGCTGAACGGGCTGGAATAGCCCGGCCATTCAAGGAGTCAACATGAAACGAATTTGGATCATTTCCGTTCTTATACTCGCCATGGCATTCATCGGTATTGGCTGCGGGAAAAAGGACGCTCAACCCGGGGCGGCGATGCCGGAGGCCGGCCTGCCGGCCCCGGCTGGAGTTGCCGAGAACCTGGGAGAAAAGATCGGCTCGTCCTACGTCGAGACCCTGAAGCAGGTCGTCGCCATGCTCGACGACAGGCCCGCCGCCGCCGACGCCAGGGCCATGCTGACCGACATGAAGACCTGGACCATCGAGCTGATGGTCGACCTGGGCAGGGAGCGCGAGGCTCTTTCGGAAACCGACCGGGCGACGGCCGACCGCGTATTGAGCCGGCGCATCATGGAGGTGCCGGCCGACCTGTTCAAGGAGTACCAGGCCGGGCAGATGCACTACAAGGACGACCGCGAACTGTTCCAGTTGATCGCCGACTTCAACATCATCACCCAGTACGCCAATTTCGACCTGCTGAAAAAGCAACTGCCGGAGGAAGCCAGGCGTTTGGGAATACAATAACCCGAGCGTTCGTGACGCCTGACGCGTGACGAGGACGAACGGAACTCGGTGCAAGGCGTAGGGCGGAAGGCGTAGGGAAGAAGGAAGACAAAGGCAAAAGTTAAGACGAAGTTCGACGTTCGAAGTTCGAGGTTCGACGTAAAAAAGGATATTCCAAAGCAAATATTTAAAGTAAGACAAAATCTCGCAATTAAAATCGTTGTAACATTGAAACGAAAGAGCATGAACTTATTCCAAGGCTCTTGCTGACACTGTCACTGACACTGACACTTGCTTTGGT
>DCVB01000045.1 GCA_002327965.1 Candidatus Aminicenantes bacterium UBA2199
CGCCGCAGCACGACGAGTTCATCTTCTCGCTGTTGCAGGAGTCCAAAAAACCCGTCTTTCTGGCCATCAACAAGATCGACAAGCTGAACCGCGGCCGCGTGCTGGAAAAGATCCAAGAGTACAGGGACGCCTTCCCCTGGAAGGAGATCGTCCCCATCTCGGCCAGGCGCGGCGACAACCTGGAACTGATCGAAGAGCTCATTTTTCGCTACCTGCCGGAAGGGGAGGACCTCTACCCGGCCGAGGAGACCACGCTGCAGAGCCAGGCGTTCTACGTCGGCGAGCTGGTGCGCGAGAAGGTGCTGGACCGCGTCGAGGACGAGCTGCCCTTCACCACCACCCTGAAGGTGGAGGAGATCAAGGACCGCGGCGACACGGTCTACGTGCGCGCCGACGTCTACGTGGAGAACGTGGCGCAGAAGAAGATCGTCATCGGCAGGCAGGGCGGCCTGATCAAGCTCATCGGCACCGACGGCCGCGCGGCGCTGGAGGAGTACTTCGGCAAGAAGGTCTTCCTCGACCTCTTCGTCAAGGTCGTCCCCGGCTGGCGCAACTCGCCGCAGGTCATCCGCGACATCTTCGACTGACGCGCCTGGCCCTGCCGCCCGATTGGGCCGGCACATCGCCGTTCAGGCGATCGCGAACCCCGAGGTGGGGTCGGGGAATCCCCGGTTGCTATTTATCGGTAAATATAATAGAATAGCCCCTAAAAGATGTTCAAGACCAACACGCTGCGCGCCAAGTTTTTGGTGTCTTTCGTCCTGCTCAGCCTGGCCTACATCGCCCTTTCCGCCTTTTTCATCCTGGCCATCGTCGGCGCCGCCAACAGCCGCATGGCCCGGGCCGGCTTCGTGCGCTGGGCCCGCGATTTCGAGACCCTGGCCGAGCCGAATTTCATCTATTTCAACTACATGAACCTCAAGGGCCAGGCGGAGGATATCCTCAAGGAGAACGAAAAGGATTTCATCGTCCTCTACGACGCCGAGGGGCGGGAGATATTCTTCAAGGGCCCGGAGTGGGTGCGCGGGGAACTGGCATCGCTTTCCGTCGGCAGCGACGGGCAGGTGCGTGACATATCCTTTGGCTCGCGGCCCTATATCCTGACCCGCCTGCCGGTCAGGGTCGCCAATACCGACACGGTGTGGGGTTCCATTCTATTCGGTCATTCCAACGAGGACAACCAGGCCATGCTCGGCCGGCTGCGCCTCACCGTCATCGTCATCTCCGGCGCGCTGCTCCTGGTCTTCATGGCCGTGATCGCGCTGATCAACCGCCGGCTGACCGAGCCCATTGGCCTGCTGAAGAACGGCCTGGACAAGATCAGTCACGGGGATTTTTCCCATCGCATCGAGATCCATTCCAACGACGAGTTCACCTACCTGGGCGACCAGTTCAACGAGATGGCCGAAAAGATCGAAGGCATGCTGACCGAGATCGAGGCCACGCACCGCAACCTGGAGAAGCAGGTCGCCTCGCGCACCCGCGAGCTGCACGAGTCCAACCAGAAGCTGCAGGTGGCCATGCAGGAGCTGCGCGACACGCAGCGGCACATCATCCAGACCGAAAAGCAGAAATCCCTGACCGCCATCGTCTCCGGCTTCGCCCACGAGATCAACAACCCGCTGACTGGCATCCTGGGCTACGTGGACCTGATCGGCCTCCGCGACGACGCCAGCCCCTACATCCGCGAGAAGCTGAACAGCATCCAGAAGCAGGCCGTGCGCATCAAGAACATCATCGACCAGCTGAACCAGATGAATCCCGACATGGACCAGGTCAAAATGGAGCTCAGCCTCTCCAACCTGCTGGAGAAGCTGGTCAAGGTCATCGGCTCGCGGCCGGAGAACAGCGAGCACGCCATCATCCGCAATTCCTTCAACCAGGACGTGATCATCCAGGGAAACCATTTCGCCCTGTGGCAGGTCTTCGAGGGCATCGTGGAGAACGCCCTCGAGGCCCTGCGCGAGAACCATGTGCGCAACGGCCGCGTGGCCATCGACCTGAAGCGTTCGCTCGACGGCCGCCAGGCCATCGTGGAGATCAGCGACAACGGCGGCGGCTTCAAGAACCTGGACAAGGCCTTCGACCCCTTCTATACCACCAAGAGCCGCACCCAGAAGAAAGGCATCGGGCTGACCATCGCCTATAACATCATCCAGGAGCACCAGGGCAACATCGTCATCCGCAACAACGAGGAAGGCGGGGCCACGGTGACGGTCTACCTGCAGGCCGCGGACAAGAATCTCAAAAAGCAAACCCAAGCGGAGGAATCATAATGCTCAGATCCATGAGGAACAACCTGAAATCACTTTCCTGGACCCTGTGGCTGGTGATCCTGGCCTTCATCGGCTTCATTTTCGTCCAATGGGGATCGGGACGCTTCGACCAGGAGGGCCTGGACCGCGACGTGGCCGCCGTCGGGCGCTCCACCATCGGCGGCGAGGAATTCCAGAAGAACCTGGCCCGCACACTGGAGATGTACCGCAACCGGTTCAAGGACAACTTCAGCCGCCAGATGATCGACCAGATGCGCATCGCCGAGCAGGTGCTGCAGGGGATGATCAGCGGCCGCATCGTGCAGGGCGAGGCCAGGAAGCTCCGCCTCGAGGTCTCGGATGCCGAGCTGCAGGACGCGATCCGCGCCCAGCCGTCCTTCCAGCGCGACGGCCGCTTCATCGGCTCGGAGGAATACGAGCGCCTGCTGGCCTACAACCACGTCACCGTGGTCGATTTCGAGGAGAGCCTGCGCCAGGACATATTGGCCGACAAGCTCAAGGAGCTGGTGACCGCCGGCCTGGTACTCGACAACGACGAGCTGCGCGAGGACTTCCGCAGGGAGAACGACAAGGCCGAGCTGGACTACATCGCCTTCCGCCTGGACGATGTCAAGGAGCAGCCCGCAGCCGGCGAGGAGGAGCTGCGCGAATTCCACGCCAAGCACCCGGCGCTGTTCCAGGGCGACGAGAAGCGTTCGGGCGAAGTGCTGGCCCTGAAATACGTTGACCTTAAAAAGGAGGTCCGCCTCAAGGATGATGACCTGTTCGCCTATTACCAGGCGAACAAGGCCATGTTCAGGGTCCCCGGCAAAACCAAGGTCAGCCGCATCCGCGTGGCCTACGACGAGGCGACCCGCGAGGATGTCCTGAAGCGCATGGATGAAGTCGCCGCCACGTTGACCCCGGACAACTTCGCCGACCGGGCCCGCGAGCTGTCCGAAGACGAAAAAGCCAAGGAAGGCGGCGACTGGGGCTATTGGGGCTGGCAGAGCTTCAGCGCCCAGGAAAAATCGCTGATCGACAACCTCAAGCAGGGCGGCATCTCCTCGCCCGTGGACGCCGGCGGCGCCTTTTCGTTGCTGTACGTCCCCGAAAAGGTCGAGGAACAGCAGCAGAGCTTCGATGTCGTCAAGCCCCGCATCCTCGGCGTGCTGGAGAACGAGCGCTTGAGAAAGCTGGCCGGCGAAAGGATGGCCCAGGCCTATCAACGGGTCAAGAAGGCCGAAAGCCTCGCCGTCGGCGCCGGCAAGCTGGGGGTCAAGGTGGTCGACAGCGGGCCGCTGACCCGCGGCCAGGCCATCAAGGACCTGGATGAGATGGGCTATATCTCGCAGAAGCTCTTCGCCATGAGCGAGAGCGAGATCTCCGAACCGCTGGAGTTCCCCGAGGGCATCGCCGTGGTCCGGCTGACCCGGGTGGTCAAGGCGCAGACCGAGCCTTTCGACGCCGTGCGCCAGAAAGTCGTTGTTGAGGTGGCCAACGCCAAAAAACTGCGCATGCTGGAGGAGCGGGCGCGGCGGGTGTCCGACGAGTTGAACCGCCTGGCCGATGCCGGAAAGATCGATGCGTACCTGAAAAACGAGTCCCTGAAAGTCGAGACCGCCAGCTACCAGCGCGGCGACCGTCTGGCCGACCTGCCCGTGACGCCGGGGCTGGACGAGGCCGTGTTCGCCCTGGAGGAGAACGTCTATTCCGCCCCCCTGGCGCTGAAGACCGCCGTGGCCGTCGTCAAGCTGAAGAGCAAGAAGGTAGTCAGCGACGACGATTTCGCCAAGGAACGCCAGGCCTATTACGCGAAGCAACTGGAGGAAGCCAAGAATACCCGCTTCGGCTCCTTCCTGCTGAGCAAGCAGGAAGATTACAAGATCCGTTTCAATGCCGAGATATTCGAAAGGGTCAAGGATTCCGTCATTTCACGATTCCGCTAAAGGAGCAACTCCATGAGCCAAACGCCAGAAGTCAAGGGAATGCCCGAAGGGGCATTCGAAGTGCTGCCTGCCGGCAAGGAATACGCCCCCTATATCGCCGCCGACGCCGTGATGCCCGAGGTGACCTTCCGTTCCGTGGTCCTGGGCCTGATCATGGCGGTGGTGTTCTCGGCCGCCGCCGCTTTCCTGGGGCTGAAGATCGGCCAGGTGTTCGAAGCCGCCATCCCCATCGCCATCATCGCCGTCGGCGTCGCACCGCTGTTCAAGAGGAAGAGCACCATCCTGGAGAACGTCATCGTCCAGTCGATCGGTGCCGCATCCGGATTGGTGGTCGCCGGCGCGATTTTCACCCTGCCGGCGCTGTTCATCCTGGGGCTCGACAAGGCGATCGGCTTCGACCTGTTCAAGATCTTCATGGTCTCCTTCCTGGGCGGGGCGCTGGGCATTCTTTTCCTGATACCGTTCCGCAAGTACTTCGTCAAGGAGATGCACGGCCATTTCCCGTTCCCCGAAGCCACCGCCACCACCCAGGTGCTGGTCGCCGGAGAAAAGGGCGGCGCCCAGGCCAGGATCCTGGTCAAGAGCATGATCATCGGCGGCGTCTTTGACTTCATGGTGCACTCGGTCGGGGCGTTCAACGAGGTGTTTACCAGCCGCTTGTTCGGCCTCGGCAAGGCGCTGGCCGACAAGTCCAAGATCGTCTTCAAGATGGATGTCCTGTCGGCCGTTTTGGGGCTGGGCTACATCATCGGCCTGAAGTACACGTCGATCATCGCCGCCGGCAGCCTGCTGTCCTGGTTCCTGCTGGTGCCGGTGATCTACTACTTCGGTCAATACATACCCGCCGAGATCGTGGGCAACGGCAGCCAGCTGATCTCGGCCATGAGCGCCGAGGAGATCTTCAGGTCCTACGTGCGTTTCATCGGCATCGGCGCCATCGCCATGGCCGGCATCATCGGCATCCTGAAATCGACGAAGATCATCGTCCAGGCCTTCGGCATGGGCTTCAAGCAGATGTTCCGCAAGGCCGCCGCCGGTGACGAGAAGACGCCCAGGACCCAAACCGACCTGAGCATGAAAACCGTCATCCTCGGCCTGGCCCTGACGATCCTGGTCATCTGGGTGTTTTTCAGCTTCGCGGTGCTCCAGCCCGTGCCGCAGCCGCTGAAGCTGGGCCTGATCGCCACGCTCACCGTCTTCGTGATCAGCTTCCTGTTCACCTCGGTGGCGGCGCGGGCCATCGCCATCGTCGGCACCAACCCGGTCTCGGGCATGACCATGATGACCCTGATCCTGAGCAGCCTGGTGCTGGTCGCCGCCGGCCTGACCGGCCAGTACGGCATGTACGCCGCCCTGCTCATCGGCGGCGTGGTCTGCACGGCGCTGTCCATGTCGGGAGGCTTCATCACCGATTTGAAGATCGGTTACTGGCTGGGTTCGACCCCGGTCAAGCAGCAGAAATACAAGATGCTCGGCGTCCTGGTCTCGGCGATGACCGTGGGACTGGTCATCTTCCTGCTGAACCAAACCTACGGCTTTTCCGGTTCCGACGCCCTGGCGGCGCCGCAGGCCAATGCCATGGCCGCCCTGATCCAGCCGCTGATGAACCCGGGCGCGCAGGTGCCCTGGCTGCTCTACGGCGTCGGCATCCTGACCGCCCTGATCATGGAGTTCATCGGCGTGCCGCCGCTGGCCTTCGCCCTGGGCATGTACATCCCGCTGGAACTGAATACGCCGCTGGTCATCGGCGGCCTGATCGCCCACCTGGTCCAGCGTTCCAGCCAGGACAAGGAATGGGCCAACAAGCGCTATGAAAAGGGCATCCTCATCGCCTCGGGCTTCATCGCCGGCGGCGCCATCATCGGCGTGCTCAGCGCCATCCTCAAGTACTTCGACTTCGAGCGCTTCATCCACCTGGGCTGGGCCGACAAGGCGCAGGGCGAGCCCATCGCCCTGGTCATGTTCGTCGTCCTCGCGCTCTACCTCTACTTCGATTCGCGCCGCGTCGGGAAGGAGGATTGATGGAGAAGGAAAAGATCGCCCAGGCCATAGAGATCCTGGGCGAGCTGGACATCGATCTCTGGATGGTCGTCGACCGTGAGTCGGGGATCATCACCGATCCGATGATGGACTATGTCGTCGGCAGCCACGCCACCTGGCTTTCGTTCTTCCTGTTCAGCAGGACGGGGGAGAAGCACGCCGTCGTCGGCAACCTCGACGTGGAGACCTTCCGCCGCGCCGGGCTGTTCGACACCGTTTCCGCCTACAAGGGCAGCCCCCGGGACGACCTGCTGCGCCTGCTGCGCCGGCTCGACCCGCGCAAGATCGCCATCGACTATTCCCCCGACTGCGCCGCCGCCGATGGCCTGACCCACGGCAACTACCTGAAACTTCTGGAACTGCTGCAGGGAACCGATTTTCCCTCCCGCCTGGGCCCGGCCGAAGAACTGATCGCCAAGCTGCGCGGCCGCAAGTCCGCCGAGGAACTGCGCCGGCTGCGCCAGGCCTGCCGGGTCACGCTCGACATATACGGCAAGGTGGGCAAGGCGGCACGGCCGGGCATGAGCGAGAAAGAACTCGCGGACTGGATCACGGCGCGCCGCGAGAAACTGGGGCTGCCGTCGGCCTGGGATGCCGACAGCTGCCCGGCCGTCTTCAGCGGGCCGCAGGAGATCGGCGCCCACTCGGCGCCCACGGGCAATGTGCTGCGGCCCGGCCACATCTTCAACATCGATTTTGGCGTCCGGGTCGAAAAATACTGCTCCGACCTGCAGCGTACCTGGTACATCCTGCGTCCGGGCGAAAAAAAAGCACCGCCCGAGGTCCAGCGCGGCTTTGACGTCCTCCTGGAGTCGATACGGCTGGCCTTTGCGGCCATGAAGCCGGGGGCCCGCGGCCTCGACATCGACACCATTGCCCGCGGTCATATCGTTTCCCGGGGCTACGACGAGTATCCCCACGCCCTGGGCCACCAGGTGGGGCGCGTGGCCCACGACGGCGGCGCCCTGTTGGCGCCGGCCTGGGAGCGCTACGGCAACCTGCCCTTCATGCCCTTGGAAAAGGACCAGGTGTTCACCATCGAGCCGCGCATCTACATCAAGGACTTCGGGGTGGCCACGGTGGAGGAGATGGTCGTCCTCACCGCCGCCGGAGCCGAATACCTGTCCCAGCCCCAGGTTGAGCTGTACCTGGTCAAGCCCAGGGGATAACGTCATGGCCGGCGGCGGACCCCATCCCATGCGGAAGCCCGAATGGCTGAAGGCGCGGCTACCGGGCGGTGACGCCTTTTTCGCGCTGAAAAGCAGGCTGCGCAGGCGCGAACTGCACACCATCTGCGAGAGTGCCCGCTGTCCCAACATCCATGAGTGCTGGAACAGTGCCCAGGCCACTTTCCTGATCATGGGTTCCGTCTGCAGCCGCGACTGCCGCTTCTGCGCCGTCGCCAGCGGTTCGCCCGGGCCGCTGGACCCGGAGGAAGGGCGCAAAATCTCCGAGATGGCCGCATGGATGGGGCTGCGCTATGCCGTCATCACCTCGGTGACCCGCGACGATCTTCCCGACCAGGGCAGCGGCCATTTCGCGGCAGTGGTCCGCAACCTGAAGCGCGAGCGGCCGCAGCTGGGGATCGAGGCCCTGGTTCCCGATTTTTCCGGCCGGGCCGCGCTGCTGGATGCCGTTCTCGATGCCGGCGTGGACGTCCTGGCCCACAATATCGAAACGGTCCCCAGCCTGTACGCCAAGGTCAACCGCCGCCCGGCAGCCTTTTCCGATTCGCTGCGCGTCCTGCAGCGCGGCAAGGAACGCGGCTGGGTCACCAAGAGCGGCCTGATGGTCGGTCTGGGCGAGACCCATGCCGAGATCCTTGACCTGCTGACCGTCCTGCGCGAGCGGGACGTCGACCTGCTGACCATCGGCCAGTACCTGCAGCCCGACCGGCGCAGCCTGGCGGTCGAGCGCTATGTTCCTCCCGCGGAGTTCGCCGAGTTGAAGCAGGCGGCCCTGGGGCTGGGTTTTTTGGGGGTGGAATCGGGACCCTTCGTCCGCAGTTCCTATCACGCCGAACAGATGTTCCAGGCGGTGAACCGTGCGCTACCTCGTATTCAGTGACATTCACAGCAACCTCGAAGCCTTCGAGAAGTTTCTCGGCCAGAAAAAGGCAAAGGGCATCGACAAGATCCTCTTCCTGGGTGACCTGGTCGGCTACGGCCCCGATCCCGACGGCGTGATCGGCCTGTTCCGCCAGCTGCCGCACCTGAAGGCGGTGCGCGGCAATCACGACAAGGTCATCGCCGACCTGGAGTCATCGGCGCTGTTCAACCCGGCCGCCGCCTTCTCCGCCGAATGGAGCAAGCTGAACATCGCGCCGGCCAACTTCCAGTACCTGAAGAAGCTGCCCAAGGGGCCGCTGGTCATCGACCGTTTCATCACCATCTGTCACGGCTCCACCTTTGACGAGGACTACTACGTCTTCTCCCAGTTCGAGGCCACCGAGTCGTTCCGCTTCATGGGCACGTCGATCGGCTTTTTCGGCCATACCCATTTTCCCATCATCTACTACCTGCGCAACGAGAAGCTCGATGTCGTCCCCTTAAGCGAGAACGCGCGCATCAAGCTCGACCGCAACACGCGTTACCTGATCAACCCCGGTTCCATCGGCCAGCCGCGCGACAAGAATCCCGCACCCAGCTATATCGTCTTCGATTCGGTCAAAATGGAGATCAGTTTCAACCGCTTCACCTATGAGGTGGGCAAGACCCAGAAGAAGATCCGCGAGGCCGGATTGCCCGAGCTTCTGGCCAGCCGTCTGGAGGCGGGAGTATAAACCCAACATGGAGGTCGCATGAAAAACGAGGAAATAAGGAATTTCGTCGAGAAAGTGCTCAACGAGAAGGTGGAATTGCTGCTCAACCGCATCGATGCCTTCCAAAGCAGCATGTTCCGGGACATAGAGAAGCTCAAGGAACTGGATGAGCTGACCCGATTCTCGCTGCCCAAGGAGTTCGGCGACCGGGACGAGGATGCCGACGGGGCCGCCGCTGTCCTCACCCTGAACGAATACGTGAAGAAGATCTCCACGGCGTCGAACCAGCTGCTGCTCATCGGCGGCATCATCGAGGGCATCAACCGCTTCTGCGACCGCGCCGCCCTGTTCCTGCTGCGCGACGACAAGCTGGTCGGCTGGCGCGGCAAGGGCTTTTCCGGCGAGAACGGCCAGATCAGCGACGAGGAGCTGAAGCGCATCTTCTTCTCGCTCTCGGCCAACACGGTCCTCAAGAGCGTCATCGAGACCAAGAAGAGCTACGCCGGCGACCCGCTGCACAAGCCCGACGATTTCCTGATCTACAACCGGCTCGGCGGCGGCAAGCCCAAGAAGATCTTCGTCCTGCCGTTCTTCGTCAAGGGCAAGCCGCAGGCGGTGATCTATGCCGATTCACTCAGCGGCAGCCCGATCAAGTCCAAGCCGATCGAGATCCTGGCCACGGTGGGGGAGCTCAGCCTCGACCTGCTGCCCATCCGCCAGAAGCTGCTGGCCAAGATCAAGACCCAGGAGTTCGTCGAGGACACCGAGGTGGAGCACAAGATCTATGAGCCTGCCGACGAGATGGAAAAAACGTCGGCGCCGGTGCGCGAGAACGACCCCGAGCGCTATGCGCGGGTGATCATCAACGACATCATCCTTTACAACAAGAAGGTGGTGGAGGACGGCATCAAGAACCGCAACCTCTACGAGGTCCTCAAGGAAACCCTGTTGCAGGCCAAGGAGCTGTTCCTGCGCCGCTCCAGTGACCTGCGCTATTTCGAGGAACAGATGGTCAACGTTTTGGCCAAGGGCGACCGGGCGGCCTTGAAAGGCTACAAGTTTGAAGTCCTCAAGTAGGAGCGGCAGCTTCCCCTATACCCTGCTGTTCTGCCAGCTCATCCTGTTCTCTTTTGCCGCCGCCTTCGGCGCGGCCTGGCTTTTCCGCGAACCCGTCGTTTCCGGGAAGCGGCAGCAGCTCGACCAGCGGCAGTTGTTCCGCAACTACCGCATCCTGAACTCCTTTCTCGGCGGCGGCCCCGCAGAAGGACCGGCGGTTCGGGAATCGCCCCTGCTGGCGGCCAGCGAAAACCTGAGGCGCGCCCGGGAGCTTTTTGACGCCCGGCGCTACGCCGAGAGCCTGTCCGCCCTGGAGCAAGTGCCGGCGGGTTTTCCGTTCCTGGCGCAACGCCGAAACATCATCCGCCTGAAGGCTCTCCACGCTCTCCGGCGTTTCGCCGAATTTGTCGATCTTACCGACGAGCGGACTCCGGAGGACCTGGAGGTGCGCGTCCTGAGGCTGGACAGCCTGCTGAAAACAACCCGCCGCCGGCAGGACGCCGCCAAGGAATTCAAGCTGCTGTTCGCCCGCCAGCCACTCGAGGTCATTTCGCGCCATCTCTCCCGTTCCGACCTGACGTCCCTGTTGCAGCAGCTGGGTGAGGACGACTGGCGCTGCAAATTCGCTTTTCTGCTGCAGAACGGCAAGAGCGGCGATTTCCGTCGCGAGCTGCGCTACAGCAATCACCGCGACCTGAACCGGCTGTTCCAGGCCGAGTTCGCCTATCGCGGCCGCGCCTACGGCCAGGCCCGCCAGCTCCTGCGCGCACCGCTGTCCCAAACATATCAGGACGCCGCCGAGTGCCTGCGCATCAAGCTGGACGTGCGCGAGAATCCCGATCTCGACCTGGATGCGCGCCTGAGCAGCGACAAAGGGGCGGCGGCCGTTTCTCCCGTCCTGCTGTTCGACCTGGCGCAGATCCTGCTGGGCCGGAGCGATTTCGAGCGGGCGCTGCCGCTCTACGAACGCTACATCGATGCCGCGGGCGACCGGGACGAGAATTACTGGCGAACCGTCTGGCTGCTGGCCTGGATCCACTACCGCCGCGATGAAAAGGAGCAGGCGCTCGAGTTTTTCCGCCTGGGGGCGGGGTCTACGATCCCAGCCTACCGCGTCGCCTCGCTCTATTGGCAGGCCAGGCTGGAACAGACCGCCCCGCCCGAGCTGGACGCCTATCCCTTCTCCTATTATACGGTCAAGACGCTGGGGAACCGGGAAAACTTCAAGAACCTGCACATGCAGTTTCTCAGTGATCTCGACGACCCGCCCGGGCGGCGTTTCCTGCAGATCGTCGACGATCTCCAGGTCCTGGTCGGGCATGGACTGGGTGACGAAGCGACCGAAGCCGTCCACTGGGCCAAGGACGATCCCGAGCTCGACGGCGGCGACCTCAACCTGCTCAAGATGATCGAGTCGCTGATCTACTACCGCCAGAGCCGGTATTTCGAGGCCTACTCCAAGTTCCGCGCCAATTTCCCCTCCGTGGAAAGGGTGCTTCTGCCCAATTTCCTCAGCGGCATCTTTTTCCCCCGCGCTTACGAGGAACTGGTCGTCGCCTACTGCCGCCGGCAGCAGCTGGATCCCGACCTGGCGCTGGCCCTGATCCGCGAGGAATCGTTCTTCCGGGAAGATGTCCGCTCCGCGGCCAATGCCCACGGCCTGATGCAGCTGCTGCACGGCACGGCTCGCCAGCTGGCCAGTGGCAGCGGCCTGAACGTGAAGGCCAGGGACCTGTACGACCCGGAGCTCAACATCCGCCTGGGACTGCAATATCTGAAAATGCTGCTGCAGCGCTACGACGGCCGCCTGTTCCTGGCCCTGGCCGCCTATAACGCCGGGCCGCACCGCGTCGACCGCTGGCTGAGCGACTTTCCCCTGGCCGACGAGGAGGAATTCATCGAGATGATCCCCTTTTCCGAAACGCGCAACTATGTCAAGAACATTCTGCGCAATTATTTTTTCTATCAATACTACCGGGCGGGCAGCGCGGCATGAGACGCTCCATGCCGGAAACCGCGATCGCGACTTCTGGTTGACCTGTCAGGGCCTGGATGCTACAATCGCATGGGTCGCATGAATAAGAACGGCAGCCGGTCGGTCTCCGGAAAGGGATGGCGGCCGGTAAAAGGGCAAGCCATATTGCGGGTATCATAATGAAAAAAACCAGGGTCGGGCTGATCTTTGGTGGCAGGTCTGCCGAGCACGCCGTGTCGCTGATGTCGGCGAAGTCCGTATGGGAGAACCTGGACCGGGAGCGCTACGAGACCTTCCTGATTTACATCAATCGGGCAGGGGAGTGGTGCCTGACCGGGAATGCGAGTTTTCAGGAAGATGAATTGAGCCGGGAAAGTTTTCGCTCCTTCATGCCCTGGGGCGGGGAGTGGGCCCGGGCCGTCGACGCCGATATTTATTTTCCGGTGCTGCACGGACCCAACGGCGAGGACGGACGCATCCAGGGGCTGTTCGAGATGGCCGGCAGGCCTTTCGTCGGCGCCGGCAGCTTCGCCTCGCAGCTGGCCATGGACAAGGTCGCCGCCAAGATGCTCTTCGCCCAGGCCGGGCTGAAGCAGGCCCCCTTCCTCCATTTCAGCGAGAACATCCATGAACAGGTCGCCGAGCTGGTGGAAAAAAAGCTCGGCTACCCGGTTTTCGTCAAGCCCTGCGCGCTGGGCTCCTCGGTGGGTATCGCCAGGGCCGGCAGCCGGCGGGAACTGCTGGCGGCGGCCGACGTCGCCTTCGGCTACGACCGCCGGATCGTCGTCGAAAAGGCCATCGCCATGCGCGAGATCGAGGTGTCGGTCATGGGC
Source organism: Candidatus Aminicenantes bacterium UBA2199 (assembly GCA_002327965.1). Taxonomy (GTDB): domain Bacteria; phylum Acidobacteriota; class Aminicenantia; order UBA2199; family UBA2199; genus UBA2199. Next base: position 12,870 of record DCVB01000045.1, read on the forward strand.
AACGACGAGATCCTGGTTTCCGCTCCCGGCGAGCTCCTGCCCTCCCATGAATTCTACGACTACTCGGACAAGTACCTGGAGGGCAAGACGCAATTCCGCATCCCGGTGCGACTGGGTGACGAGGTCGAGGCCCAGGTCCGCAGGACGGCGCACAAGGCGTACCGCGCTCTGTTCCTCAACGGCTTTGCCCGCGTCGACCTCTTCCTGGAGAACGGCAGCCAGGAGATCCTGGTCAATGAGATCAACACCATCCCGGGATTCACCGCCATCAGCATGTTCCCCAAGCTCTGGCAGGCGCAGGGCATCGCGTTCGGGCCGCTGCTGGACCGCCTGATCGGCTACGGCTTCGACCACTTTGACAGGCGCCGGGAAAACGTCGATGAAGGTATTGGCCGTTGACTTCGGCAGCCGGCGCGTCGGCCTGGCCGTCGGCGACAGCCTCACCCGGGTGGCCACGCCGCTGCCGCTGATCGCCGCCCGCGATCGCCGCGCGGTCGTCGAAGAGATCCGCAAGCGCGTCGAGGATTTCGAGGTTGAGCGCATCGTGGTCGGTTACCCGCTGAACATGAACGGCAGTCGCGGCCCCGCCTGCGCGGCGGTCGATCGCTTCATCGGCTTCCTGAGCAAGCGGGTCACGGTCCCGGTCAACCGGGTCGACGAAAAGTTGAGCAGCTTCGCCGCCGAGGAACTGGGCAAGGAGATCGAGCGCGATTTCCGCAAGCGCCGGAAGTTCCTGGACAGCGTGGCAGCGCAGGTGATACTTGAGAGATTTTTTGAAGAAGAGGCAAAGGGGTAGATGTGGAAGGCAAGGCAAAAGGCAAAAGGCAAAAGTGAAGAACGGGCAAGAGGCTGGAGGCGGCAGACAAGAACGAAATGGCAAGGCAAAAGTGAAGAAAAAAAGCATATCCCTCCCGTCCGCCGTCCGCCGTTCGCCGTTCGCCAGGGGTCAACGATGAGACGCTCGAGCAAACGTACCTTGCGCCGCTTTCTTCTGCTCCTGCTCCTGCTGGCGCTGGCGGTGCTGGCCTGGTTCGGCCACGGAATCTACCGCCAGGTCTTTCAGCCATTCCAGGACTTCGGCCCGAGCGTCGTGGTGGTGATCGAGAGCGGCATGCCCGTCTCGGCGATCGCCGACAGGCTGCAGCAGCATGGCGTCATCGCCAGTGCCGAGGCGTTCCGCCGCTATTACCGGCTGTTCCATGCCCATCGCAAGCTCAAGGCCGGGGAATACCTGTTCGACGGCCCCCTCTCCATGGGCCAGGTCATCGAGAAGCTGGCGCAGGGCAAGTCGCTGCTGCACAAGGTGACGGTCAAGGAGGGGCTGTGGGTGGGCGAGATCGCCCGGGTCTTCGAGGAAACGGGGCTTTTCCCTGCCGCCGATTTCGTCCGTGCCGCGGGCGACCCCGCGCTGATCCGCGACATCGATCCCGAAGCCGGCGACCTGGAGGGCTATCTTTTCCCCGACACCTACCTGGTGCGCAAGGACATCCGGCCCGAGGAAATGGCTCGGCTGATGGTCGACCGTTTCCGGCGGAATTTTACCCACACCTTCGTCTGGCGGGCGCGGGACATCGGATTCAGCGTACGCCAGGTGGTGATCCTGGCCTCGCTGGTGGAGAAGGAGACGGCCAACCGCGGGGAGCGCTTCCTGGTCTCGTCCGTGTTCCATAACCGACTGAGGCGCGGCATGCTCCTCGACTGCGACTCGACCATCATTTATGCCCTGAAAAAGGCCGGCAGCTGGGATGGCGACCTGCGCTGGCGCGACCTGAAGGGCGATTCGCCCTACAACACCCGCCGGCATCGCGGCCTGCCGCCGGGCCCGATCGCCAGCCCCGGCCAGGCCGCGCTGGAGGCGGCGCTCTACCCGGAGAATACCGACTACCTGTTTTTCGTGGCCAAGGACAGGAACAGCCACCATTTTTCCAGGAGCCTGGCCGAGCACAACCGGGCGGTGCGCAAGTACATCCTCCAAAGCGAGGGATCCGGCCTTGACTGATCCCGTCGCCAGGTCGTTTGCCGGCAAGCGCCTGTTCGTTCACGAGGAACAAAACCTGCTGTTTGGCTATACGTCAATAGATTTCGGCGCCAGAGACCTGAAGCGCTTCTTCCCGTCCCTGCCGTTGCTGTTCCTGAAGCAGGTCCATTCCCAACGCATCCTCAGCGATGGTGAATGGCTCGCCGGCAGCGAGGCCGACGGGCTGCTCCTGGAGCGCCCCGGTGCGGTGGCCGTGATCCAGACCGCCGATTGCCTGCCGTTGTTCTTCTGGGACAAACGACGGCGGCGCGGGGGCATCCTGCACGTGGGCTGGCGCGGCCTGCAGCAGGGCATCGAGGAGCGGCTCGTCGCCCGGCTGGGAAAGGAACTGGGGGAGTTCTTCTTCTTCCTGGGGCCGGCCATCGATGGGAATTGTTACGAAGTAGGAGAGGAGCTGGTGGCATTATTTGCGAAGAAGGCCTATGCTAATAGAATATTCAGTCAGGTTCGCCCGGGGAAATACCGTCTGGACATCAAATCAGGACTGAAGCAGTCCCTGGCGTCAGCGGGGATCGCCGCGGAGCGGATCAGGGACTGCAAAATCTGCACCCATTGCTCTACAGGGCTGTTTCCATCCTACCGCCGCGACGGCGGCACCGGCCGCCGTATCTTTAATTTCCTGCTGCTGTCGGACGGCGGCCGCACCGGCGCCTAAACTTCATTCCCGCTTCATCCGTAGAAAGATCGATGAATACCGGCATCAATTTAGGCGAATCGGTCGCCATCTCGCTGCGCTCGCTCAGAGCCAACAAGCTGCGCTCCTTTCTGACCCTGCTGGGCATCATCATCGGCGTGACCACGGTCATCACCGTCGTGACCATCATCCAGGGGTTGAACCGCTACGTCAAGTTCCAGCTGTTCGCCTTCGGCACCAACGCCTTCACCGTGCAGCGCGCCCCGGACATGATCACCAACCTGAAGGACGCCCAGGAGATGCTCAAGCGCAAGCGCATCGAGTACGAGGATTACCTCTACCTGAAGGCCAACGCCAGGATCAGCCTCATGGTCGAGGCCGAGTACGGGAGCCGGGGCACGGTCAAGTACGGCGCCAAGTCGCTCTCCGAAATGCGCATCCGCGGCGAAACCGCCGGCAATCACCTGACCGGACGCACCATGGAGATCGAGTCCGGGCGCTTTCTCAGCGCCGATGACGAGACCAATGCCCGCCAGGTCTGCGTGATCGGCCATGACATCCGCAAGGAGCTCTTTCCCTACGAGAACCCCCTGGGCAAGTGGCTGACGGCCAACAACCGCAAGTACCGCATTATCGGCGTGGTCAAGGGCATGGGCAAGATCCTGGGCCAGAGCCTGGACGGCTTCCTGTCCATTCCCATCACCGCCTTCCAGAAGCATTACGGCTCGAGCCGCCGCAGCCTGACCATCAACATCCTGGCCCGCGATCCCGAGAGTCTCGGCGCCGCCAAGGAGGAAGTGCGCACCATCATGCGTTCCCGTCGCCAGCTGTCCTTCCGCCAGGCGGACGATTTCGCCATCGAGGATTCGCAGACGTTCATCGATTTTTACAACCAGCTGACCGGGACGCTGTACGCGGCCATGATCGCCGTGGCCGCCATCTCCATGCTGATCGGCGGCATCGTCATCATGAACATCATGCTGGTGGCCGTCACCGAGAGGATCGGCGAGATCGGCCTGCGCAAGGCCGTGGGGGCGCGGCGCCGCGACATCCTCATGCAGTTCCTCATCGAATCGTCCACCATATCGGCGGTGGGCGGCATGGTCGGCATCGCGCTGGGCTTCATTTTCGCCAAAGTCATCTCGGCCCTGACCTCGCTCCCGGCCGCCCTGGAGCCCTGGTCGGTGGCGTTGGCGCTGGCCCTCTCCAGTTCGGTGGGGCTTTTCTTCGGGATCTTTCCCGCTAACCGCGCCGCCAAGCTCGACCCGGTCGTGGCGCTGCGCTCGGAGTGAAGTCGTGAACGGTGAGGGAATGCGGCAGGGGAGCCGGTCATGAAGAGCGGACTGGTCAGGGAGATCTTCCTGATGGCTCTGGACTCGATCCGCATGAACAAGCTGCGCTCCTCGCTGACCATCCTGGGCATCGTCATCGGCGTGCTGACCATCGTCGGCATGGCGGCGGTCATAGACGGCCTCAACGCCAGCTTCGCCCGGCAGCTGGAGTCGATGGGATCAAACCTGCTGTTCGTCTACCGTTTCGAGCCCGGCATCCATGTCGGGCGCATGCCCGAAGAGCTGCGCCGCCGCAAGCCGATCGCGTTTGCCGACGCCGAGGCCTTGGCTCGCTCCTGCCCGTCGGTGGCCGCGGTGACCTCGGAAGTCCAGTTTTTCCGTTTCATGCCGCCCACGCGCCTGAAATACATGGCCAATGAGATCGAGAATCCGCAGGTGTACGGCGCCAGCCACCGCTACCTGCAGATCTACGAGGAATACACGGTGGAGTCGGGACGTTTCTTCACCGAAACGGAAAACCTGAACAAGCGGGAGGTCTGCGTGATCGGCGCCGATATCGTCGACGCCCTTTTCCCCAACCAGGGCGCGCTGAACAAAACCATCGGGTTTGAAGGCAAAAAACTGATGGTTATCGGCACTTTGGGAAGAATCGGCAAATTCATGGGCCAGAACCGCGATAGCCGCATGATCATCCCCACCGGGACCTTCCGCAAGTTCTTCCCGGGAGTGGACGACGTGATCCTGATCGTCAAGCTCCATTCCGGCGTCAGCCTGAAAAAGGCCCAGGACGAGATCATCAACCTCATGCGCCTGCGCCGCAAGGTGAAGGCCAACGAAAAGAACAATTTCGCCGTTTTCACCCAGGATACCATCGCCGGGCTCTACACGCAGCTCACCGGCGCGGCTTTCCTGGTCATGATCATCATTTCCTCGATCGGGCTGGTCGTGGGCGGCATCGGCGTCATGAACATCATGCTGGTCTCGGTGAAGGAACGCACGCGCGAGATCGGCCTGCGCAAGGCACTGGGAGCCCGCCGCATCGAGATTCGCAACCAGTTCCTCTACGAGGCGATCGTCCTCACCGTGACCGGGGGGATTGTGGGGGTCGTCTGCGGCATTCTGCTGAGCATGCTCATCAAATCCCTCAGTGGGCTGCCGATCGTTGTCAATCCGATATCGATCATCGCCGCCCTGGCCGTGTCGACCTCGGTGGGGCTGTTTTTCGGCATTTATCCGGCCACCCAGGCGGCGAAGATGGATCCGGTCAATGCGCTGCATTATGAATAGATCCTGAACGTCAGGGCCATAGGCAGTAGTGATAGTGGTTGTGATAGTGGTTGCAAGACCCAAGAAAGGATCCTTTCAAGATATTGTTTTTGACTTCTTGCAAGGACGGTTCCCCGTGACGGGCCAGATCGAAACGTTTCTCACAAAGCAATAATTCCATTGGGGATTGCGCCAAAAGAATGTCGCCACTGAAGTCTTTCTATCACTACCACTACCACTATCACTTGGATTTCAACCTTTTTGGGCTTAATTGCAATGTCGGATAAGGTATATTATGTAAACCAACAACTATTTTTTTATAAATCCGTCAAATTTTTCAACCTGTTTTCCTTTATATCCAGGATCAATTTCTCGAGCACCGCGATCACCTTCTCCCGGTCGACCTTCTCCTGCTTGAAAAGGAAATTGATCTTCACCTTCTTGTCCTCGGACATGAAGTTGAATTTGAACGTCTTGGGTCCGTCAGTTTTCCTCTGTTCTTTGACCACCTCCCGCGACACGGGCTTCTTCCCGTAATGGCTGAGGATCTCGTTCATCTTTTCCAAATCGCCGGTCTTGGCCAGCTCCAGCAGGAACGACTTGGAGTCGATGCCGAGCTGCAGGCACTTGTCCCTGATCTCCGTGGGAAGGTCCGTGACCTTGATCAATTCGGTGACCGTGACCCGGGACTTGCCGATCTTCCTGGCAATCTCCTCGTGGGTGTAGCCGTAGATCTCGGCCAGCGAACGGACCGAATAGGCCTGCTCGAAAACGTTCAGGTCCTTGCGCTGGATGTTCTCGACGATCGACATTTCCAGGGCCTCGTTGTCGGGAATATCGTGTTCGATGCAAGGGATCTCGGTCATTCCCGCCTGCTTGGCGGCGCGGAAGCGTCTCTCCCCGGCTATGATCTCGAAATTACCGTCCTTGGGCTTGACGATCACCGGTTCGATGATGCCGTTTTCCTTTATGGAGTTGCTTAACTCCTTGAGATCGCCCATGTCGCGTCGCGGCTGCATCTGGTTCGGAAGGATCTTTTCTACCGGTATATTGCGGATAACCGGCGTTTTTGTTCTGAGCGAGATCTCGTCGACCAGATGATGGTCATGTTTCATCTTGATGAATTCCGGCAAGCCTACTTTTTTAGCCATTTTTCATGATTTCCTTGGCCAGCTCCTGGTATTCGATCGCGCCCCGGGAATTGGGGGCAAAGGTAAAGATCGATTCCTTGTAAGCCGGACTTTCCTCGAGGCGAACATTCTTGGATATAATGGTCTTGAAAACGCGATCGGCGAACATCTTGCGGATGTGGCTCTCGCTGTCCTTGGCGATGACGATGCGCCGGTCATACAGGGTGATCAGCACGCCGACAAGGCTGAGCTCGGGATTGCTGCGGGCTCGGACTTTTTCAAAGGTGTCGAGCAGGTCGTCCGTCCCCTCCAGGGCGAAATATGAAGCCTGTATGGGGATGATCAGGTGGGTCGCTGCCACGAACGAGTTGATGGTGATCAGCCCCAGCGTGGGAGGGGTGTCGATGATGATGTAATCGAACTTATACTTGAACGTGTCCAGCTTGTCTTTCAGGCGGAAATGGCCGTCGATCTCCCCTATCAACTTCGATTCCAGCTTGGCCAGGGCGATCGATGCGGGAAGGAGCGAAAGGTTGATGATGCTGGTTGGCTGGACCACATCCTCGAAAGGCAGATCGGCGTTCTCCAGCAGATCGAAGACCGAGTGCTTCTGTTCGCTGCGGTCCATGAATGTGACTGTCGAATTGGCCTGGGGGTCCATGTCGATGAGCAGGGTCTTGTAGCCCATCAGGGCGAAAGCCGCCGCCAGGTTGATCGATGTGGTGGTTTTGCCTACTCCCCCTTTCTGATTGGCGATGGTGATGATCACGTTTTCTCCTTGGTTACGAGTTTCAATATAAATGATGGCCCCCATATTGTCAATAGCTATTTTAGTGAAAAGTGAATAGTGAAAAGTGAAAGAGCATGGAAGATCCAATGTCGGCGTGCCGACATTAAAGTGTCAGTGTCAGTGACAGTGTCAGCAAAACCTAATAAAAAGCACTTCCTTGATAAATTCAGTGATATGGGGCTTAACGGGAGGCTGTAACCTTGAAGAAAACGGGGATTCCCTCAAAATTAAGCTCGTGGTTCAAGCGCTTTTTCAGGAACATCTCGTCCGAGGCATTGAGCTTCAGGTTCGTTTTGCAGTGGAACTTGACGAAAAAGGGCCGCATGGATTCGATGGATATGTATTTGGGGCTGAAGATGCGATGATCGGAAGTGGTCAGTTTTTTCTCGCGCAGCAGCCTCTTGACCAGGTCGTTGAAGCGGGAGATCTGGATCTTCGTGTCGAGCTTGGATTTGATCTCCTGGGCACGGTCCAGCATCTGGAAAACGTTCTTGCCGCTCAAGGCGGAAACGGGAATGAAGGGGGCGAAATAGAGGTCGTGAAAGCGTTCGCGCGCCCGGGCGAAGAACTTGTTGTCGGCGACCCCCGGAGCCAGGAGATCGGCCTTGTTGCCGGCGATGATCACCGGCTTGGCGGCCTTGGCCACTTTTTGGGCGATCAGCAGGTCGTTCTGGTCCACCCGCTTCGAGATGTCGATGACGAAGATGATGACATCCGAGCGACGCAGTTCGTTCTCGGCGCGGATCACGGCAGCACTTTCGGTGGTTTCCTTGACTTTTTGCATCTTGCGGATGCCGGCGTTGTCCACCAGGATGAAGGACTGGTTGTTGCGTCGGACCTGCAGATCGACCGAATCGCGGGTCGTCCCCGGCAATGGGCTGACAATGACCAGGTCGTCATTCAGGATGCGGTTGATCAGCGAGGACTTGCCCACGTTCGGCTTGCCGATAATGGAGATCCTGGCCGCGGCTTCCTGCTCGAGATCGTCATGCGAATGGGTTTTCCGGCCTTCAGCGTCGGGTATCTCCAGGACCTTGGCGATCTCCTCGATCAGGACCTCGACCCCCAGGTTGTGCTCGGCGGAAATCGGGATCAGGTCGGCTTTCAGCTCATAGTAGGAGACCGGCGGCAGGAAGCCGTCCAGCCTGTCGGCCTTGTTGAGCACGACGATGATCTTCTTGTGCAGTTTCCTGATCTGCAGGAAGAGGTCCTTCTCGTAGCCCAGCATTTCGCGCTTGCCGTCGAAAAGAAAGAGGATCAGGTCGGAATCAGCGGCCGCCTTGAATATCATCCTGTTGATCTCGGTTGCGATGATCTCCTTGTCAGGGAAAAAACCGCCGCTGTCCTGCAGGTCGATCCATAGGTCGCCCAGCCTGACCTTCTGGCGGAAAATGTCGCGCGTCATCCCCGGCTGATTGTGAATCAGGGCTTTGCGCTTGCCCAGCAGGCGGTTGAAAAGCGTCGATTTGCCGGTGTTGGGCACCCCGACAATGGTAACCAAAGGTAGGGTATTCATGGCAGGGTGACAGTGTCAGTGTCAGCAAAAAAAGCAAATAGAAATTCAGAAGAAACAATCAGATGCACTGGCAAAGATCCGCATGTTTTATCCATAAAACCACCCATTATTATCGATCCTCTTCACGTCTTGCTGTCACTGTCACAGACACTGACACTTGGATTTTTATAACGGATCATGGCGATGCTGAAGCATTCTATGGCCTCTCCCCTACCGATGGCATCAAGCTTTTCCTTGCTCTTGCCCTTGAGGTTCACGTCTTCCTTGGGAATGGCCAGGATGGCGGCGATGTTTCCGGCGATCTCCGCCTTGAAAGGGGCAATTTTCGGGGCTTCGGCCACGATGACGCAATCCAAATTCATGATCTCGAAATTCCGCTCCGCCAGCATGGCTTTGACCCGGCGCAGCAGCTCGGCGCCGGCAATCCCCTTGTAAGCCGGATCGCTGTCGGGGAACAGCTCGCCGATATCGGGACCGCCCATTGCCCCCAGCAGGGCGTCGATGAGCGAGTGGATCACCACGTCGCCGTCGGAGTGGGCTTCGGCCTTCAGATTTCCCGGGATCCTGATCCCGCCCAGCATCAGTCCGGCGCCTGGGACCAGGCGGTGGATATCGTAGCCGACGCCCGAGCGGATCTTGATCATGAGGCCTTCCTGCCGAAAATAATCTTGCCCGATGTCGACTGCAGCACCGAGGTCACCTCGATCTCCACATCGTGGCCGATGTCCCCCTTGGCATCATCGATCACCACCATGGTGCCGTCCTCCAGATAGGCCAACCCCTGCTTCTTTTCCTTGCCCTCCCTGGAAATGCGCACCTGCAGCTTCTCGCCGGGATAGACGATCGGCTTGAGGGCGAAAGCCAGTTCGTTGACGTTCAGCACCTTGACGT